>CALXLP010000004.1 GCA_944389225.1 uncultured Clostridia bacterium
TGGCATTTCTATTGTTGTATTGTTTTCATCTATTTCTACGTCTGTTATATTTGCTGAAATATCCTCTGTATCATTTGACATTTCTATTGTTGTATTATTTTCATCTATTTCTACATCTGTCATATTTCCTGAAATATCCTCTGTATCATTTGGCATTTCTATTGTTACATCACTTTCTCCTATTTCTACTTGATTTGGATTATTTGTTGATACTTCTCCTGTTTCTTCGTCTATAAATAAATCTTCTCCTAATATTGTGATAATTGAATTTGTTATTACTACTGAATCTACTGTGTCTCGTATATGTACTGTTTGTGTTTCTGGATCATAAAATGATTCTACTTCTGTTACTTCTGTTTCTGTTCCTCCTGCTTCTATATATGCCTCTACAAATTCTTCTTCTGTATGATGTATCTCTACATTATTTTCTAATATTGCTTTTATTTCTTCTTCTGTTACTACTCCTGCTTCTATTAAACTTTCAAAGTTTTCTATTGCTTCATTTATTTCAAATCCTATTTGGATATCTGGATGACTTTCTATATATTCTTGTAATTGTTCTTTTGTGATTTCTTCTAATTCTAACTCTCCATCTAAATAGTCTTTTATGATTTCTGCTCTTATTCTATTGGCTATATCTTCATCTAACCCTTCTAATATTTTTGTTTTATTAATGTCTGTAATCGCTTTTACGATTCTTTCTTTTTCTTCATCTGTAAGATTTGGATTTCCATCATATATTAATTCTATTACTTGCTCTATTTGTGTATCTGGTACAATTTCTTCCATAGTTATATTTTGATTTTCATCTGATATTTCTACATCCTTTATTTCTTTCGTATCTGTTTCATTTTGAATATTTGAAACAGCACCTCCAGTAATACTTGTAGAAATTTGTATATTTCTCTGTTCTGTTTCATTATAATCATTTATCATCGTTTGAACATTTATTATATCGTTTTTCACAGTATCTATATGTGTTGAAATTCTATCCATCATCTTTGTTTTACTATTATTAAAATTACCAGCTACAAGTCCATCAAATGCATCTGGATCATTTGGTATCTTGATACTATTTAATTCGTCATATGCATCTTCTAACCTTTTTTGACAGTCTTCTAACTTAGTAATGACATTATCTTGTAACTCTGTTGTATTTACTGATAGTCCCATTTTTCTCCTCCTTTTCTATATATAATTTATATTCTTTAAAACCACTTGAATTCAAATTTTTTGTGATAATATTCTTTTACTTTATTATATACATTTTGTACATCCGTTATCTGTGAATCTATTTCTTGTCTTTCTTCTATTACTTCTTTCATTCTATCATATATTCCATTTTGAAATAGTCCTGTTTTTCCTATTGTATCTTCGATATCTTGCCTATGATTATCTAGCGTTTGTCTCTTCTGTTCAGCTGCATCTGTACCATTATAATTAGCTTTAAACTGTTCAACTGCTTGCTCCATATATGTTCTTGCTTTTTTTAATTCTTGCACAGCATGAACAATATAAGGATGTACATCATATTGATATTTATGAGCTAAATCAATAAGTCTTTCCCTTTCTTTATTCAAATTGCTTTTTTCATTTTCTAATGCACTCATCGCATAAGTACAATCTTCTTTTGATATCCAGCTTTCTCCGATATTTCTATATTTATTAGCAATTGCATTTCCCATATTTTCTCCCCCTTCCATTTATCATATTAATATCATTTGTGTTCCATTTCCAATCTGATTATCTTTCACCGTTAAATTAATATCATATGCTTGTGCCGTAAGTTTGTCATATAATAGAGGCATTGTTGTAGGTCTATAATAATCCCCACTAGTTTCATTAATAATCTTTATAAGTAAAAGTATAATTCTATATATTTTCTTATTAATTGGAATCCAGAAATCATAATTTTCTTCTAATGCTGGAACATATACGGTTACTAATATCTTATTCATTATCCTCATCCTCTTTCATTTCTAAAAGTTTTATTAATGTTGCTATACCATCTTTTATTATATATCCAAAACTACGTCCGCAATTATTAACTAATTCTTTTCTGCTTGAATTAATTGTTATCAAATATTGGTTATCAATTCCATTTCCTATCCAAATTCCATTCTCTTTCGTAATATAGTTTTTATACCAGTCTTCAAATTCGTGTGCTTTCATTTTATTTGCATTTTCTACCACAATAATACTATAGTTTTCTTTTTCTTCTAATTGTTTTATAATTGCATTAAAATTACTTCCTACATTTGCATAATCTGCTAAAAACTTATCTATACCAATAAATACACATATTGTACGATTTTTCGTGTCTTTGTCTATATTAGAAATGAATGTAGTATATTCTTCTTTCAAATCTATTTTCTTTGAAGACAATGCTCTATCCGCATCAAAAACAATTGTATTTACATTTTTTAAAACTTTTAATTCTTCTAAAACATTAGAAGTAAATTGTACTGCATCTTCCATATTTTTTGAAGTTATCATCGTTGCAAAATTTCTTGCAAAATCATATGAAGATATTTTTAGATTTTTCTTGATTATTCCTATTGGAACTTGAGAAACATCTTTTAAACGTGTTTTTACACTTTCAAATGTAACTTTATCTGGTAAAATAGGAATTGATTCTGCTTTTGTTGATTGTTTTTCTTGTAATTTTTCTATTGTTTCTTTTATTTTGGTTGTATATTCTTCTGCCTCACATATTTTAGCTGTTTGGAATTCATAGATTTGTCCATCTTCCATTTCTAATAATCCCCTACCAAATATATGTGATGGTCTCTTTTTACCTACACCATCAAAAATATTATAATAATCATTTTCATCATTTAATTGTAACGCTATTTTCTTTTTAAAGTTTTGTGTTAATCGATATCTCATAGAACTATATGAAGTTGTTGTAACAACAAATACAATTCCACATTTTGTACTTTCTCTTTCAATGGTTTGGAATGCATCTTCATAGTCCATACCATATGTTTCTGAAAATATATCCCAGTTATTAATAACAACAATCATCATCGGCATTTTTTTACCACTTGTCTTTAAATATAAGTTATAATCTCCATTGTATTCTAATAATTCTTCTTTTCTTTCTTTCATGATTTCTTGAAGCATACCAAAAAATCTATCAATTTTTTCTTTGTCATTAATAAATACAACATCTCCTACTTGTGGGCTATTACGATATATTTTTAATGCTTCTGTTCCAAAATCTAATAAATATAGTTGCATTTCTTCACTTGTATATGTTGTAATTAAATCATATACCATTGTACTTAAAAATGTTTCTTTTCCACTTTCAGCATTACCATAGATAATGGTATTTCCTGAAGCAGAAAGATTTAGTTCTACTGTGCCTTGTCTTTGATTATATGGATCATCATATTCACCAATAATTGGGTTGATGATATTTTCCTTAACTTTTACCTGATATTTCTTTCTAATATCTTTCACAAAAATAGTTTCTGGAATATCATCTAACCAAAGTGGTTGCATTTTTATTCCTTGTTGCTTTCCTAATACATCTAAATATTTTACAATATTAGTTAATTGCTCCCCTTTATCAATTAATACTTTTTGTACAGTGTCATCTACTTGTTTTATTGATGTTCCGATATCAGATATCAATTGTATTGAATTATCTACTTTCTTTTCAATGACATCTGAAGGATAATATGAAGCACCTGCCCAACCAGATTGTCCCAATACAAAGTATTCATCATTTCCTACTTGTAAATAAAATTGTCCTGCTGTTTTTAATGTTGCCGCATCTGGTCTTTTAATAACATCCACACTATCTTCTTTTTCTTGTACTTTTAAACATACTGCGAATTTACTATTACTACGGATTTGATCATTAACAATACCTGCTGGTTTTTGTGTTGCTAATATTAAATGCACTCCTAAACTACGTCCAATTCTTGAAACACTCATTAATTCTTCCATAAATTCTGGTTGTTGTTGTTTTAATTCTGCAAACTCATCACAGATGATTAATAAATGTGGTATTGGTGTATTAACTACACCACCATGATATAATTTTTGATATTTATAAATATCAATTGTTCCCCCATCTGTCATGTTTCTTGCTTCATTAAACATGACTTGTCTTCTTCTTAATTCACTTTGTATAGACGCTAGTGACCTTTGAAGTCCATTTGTATCTATATTGGTAATTGTCCCCACTAGATGTGGTAATTTTATATTTCCTTTTGCAAATGCTCCTGCTAATCCCCCACCTTTATAATCTATTAAAATAAAGGTAACATCCTCTGGCTGATAATTAATTGCAAGAGATAATATATATGTGATAATAAATTCACTTTTTCCAGAACCTGTACTACCTGCAATTAACCCATGTGGTCCATGGAATTTTTCATGTATATCCAAATAAACATGTGAACCTGTTGTATCTACTCCTATTGGGGCTTTTAGTGATAAAGTTGAATCATTTCTATGCCATCTTTCTAATACATTTAATTGCTCAATTCTACCAACATCATACATTTCTAAAAAAGTATAATTATTTGGTAATAAGTAACTACCTGTTTCAGTATATCGAATAGGAATGTTCGAAATTTTTTCGCAGATTTTCTCAAAAAATATTTTTATTGAATTATCAAAAGTAATTTGTCTTTGGTTTGTTGATGATATTTCATTTTCAAATATCATTCCTTTTTTTGCTACCATATCTAATTCAATAAATGTTTTACATTCATTTGGCAATTGTAACAAATCATTTGCAATACATAAAATACTAAATCCCATATTTTGTTTTTGTTTTAATACTTCTGTAATAAATTTTAAATTTTCAATTTTCTTATAATCATTTGTAATAATCAAATAATATGGTTTAAAAGATTTATATTCTCTATCTTTATATTGTAATCGATTTTGTAACTCAACTTCTAGATATTTTGATATATCTTTCATCTCTTCCTCATCATGTGTGAAAAATCGTATTTGTTTATTCTTGCTCCAAACATGTGGTAACATTTTTGCATAATTTAATGTTTCTGCACCTTCTTGGTCTAATAAGAATACTAATTTCAAATCCTCATAACTTTGAAATGTAATTAGTTGTATGATTAAATTTCTTAAAAAATTATCAATATCTTCATTTTTCTTTACAATTAAAGCCGAAACATTTTTTTCTGTAAGAGAAACTGTAATTGGCGCTGATTTAATCACTTTTGAACTATCTGCAATATCATTTAAAATATCGATTAAGTTGTCATCTTCCATCATAAATTTTTCTTCTGGATATTGTATATCAATTTGTGTATCCACATCTCCTACACCCAGTCTTACTGTAAGAAAATCATAATCATCTATTTTTCTTTCCCATAAACGCCCACTTCTTCCTAATATAACTTGTGTACACTCATCTGGTGATAAGTTATTCTCATATAAAATATCTCTTTGCTTTTGCATAATTTGTGTTATATGGTCTTTCTTTTTCATTAAATATTCTTTATATCTTTTTTGACGTTTCTCTTCATATCTTATTTTCTTTTTTCGATTATATTTTGCAGTTAAAATTGGAAATAAAATGATACTAACCAACATTGCTACCGCAATAATTAAAGATGTTACTGTTTGCTTTGTACTAGCAGTTCCACTAATTGAACCATCAATGGCATTAAAAACAGAAACTAACATAATGGCACCCATAGACATGGACGTTCCCAAAGTTAAAATAAGTGGCATTTCCTCCTTATCTTGTGCCTGTGGTGGTGCATCGATTTTTACTTTTTTTCTCTCTATAATATTTGTTATTCTAGGTGCTCTAGAAAAATATTCATCATCATCATATAATTCTATATTTTTTTCTTCATCTTGTCCTCTGATAACTTTTTCTGGTCTATTCTCTATAACTTCAAAAAATCCCGCACTGTAATATAAGTTTTCTTGGGGATTATTAATATAAAGACGATTTCCCATTATAATGATTTTTAATCCCATAATAAACACAACATCACCATTTGTTAATAATTGTGGTTTTATTACTGGTTTTCCATTTACAAAAGTCCCAAAATTCATATCATAATTTTCAATCATCCAATTATTTTCATATAAATAAATTTTAGCATGTGTTTTAGACACCATCTTATTTCTATAAGATATTGGATTTTTAGGATCACTTCCTATCAAAAATGGTTCACGTCTTCTTATATTTAATTGTATTAACTCTTTTTCAAAAGTTGGCAGACAGCAAAGAAGAAACAATTCTTTTGAGTCTTTAAAAGAGATTCCATACATCTCATATTCCTCTAAAATAATTGTTTTCTCTTCCTCGTCATTATTTTTATATACTTTTATTCCATGGCCCTTGTCATCTATATCAATAAATTTCAAGTTAATAACATTTATCTGGTCATTTGCTACAAGTTGCCATTTTCCTCCCTTTCCTTCAACATTGATTAATTTTTTTTCGTTTTTTTCTTTATGATTTGTTAACCAATAATTTCCTTCAACATTTTTGGGTAAAGAGAGTTTATATAGTGTATTTTTGCCTATTAGCGCTATTTGCATAATGACACCTCTTCTTCCGCTTCTTTCATAATTTTTTATTTTCCATTTAAAAGTTTATTGTTAATTTTTTCTCTCTTGTTTTCTATAAATTTGTCCTAATCTCAAGCTTAAAACTTTTACTTCTGAATTTGTTATATAGTCTAAATCTAACATTGTTTCAGAAACTAGTCTTTTAGCTTCTATTTCATTAATAAAATTTACACTATTTAATAAATCTTCTAATTTTTCTTTTATTTCCCTATCTGGTATATCTATTTTTACTTTCTCTCCTGTCATTTTCTTTTTTGCTATTTCAAAAACTTTTGATGATATTTCACATATATTTTCAAAATTTATATCTTTTTTATCTTCCATGTTTTTCACCTTATTCCTTCTATTATTTACTATATCTGTTTCTCTTACCTATTTATTTTTACTTATTAAAAACTTCTTTTTTATTAATCTATTTTTCAACAGATGTAGGAATTGGTATACCATCAGTTGAATAACGCCCAATTTACTTTTACGTGTTTATATTTAACATTTATCAAATTCACAAATACTTTTCTAATAACTGCTTTTTTTATAAGCAGTTATTTGAAAAATATTCATTAGTTATTTAAGTATATTTCCAGTTTCTCCAGCATTTATATCTTGTTGTGCTTGATTCATCAAATTTGTAAATTGTGTTTTAAGATTTTCAAATGAAGTTACAATTTCATCTTTTAATCTTGAAAGTGTACTTCTAAAAGTTTCTGCTGCTTCGCCTTCCCAAGGAGTTTGATCATACACAGACTTAATTGTATCCATTTTTGATGTTGCGTTGTTAAAATCAGATACAACCTCATTTTTTATGGTTTCTACCTCTTCTGTATTATATTTCATTTGATTCTGTGCTCCCTCACTATATGGTCCTAAATCATTCACTTTACTTGGAGTTGTTTGTTCTGCACTTGTTATATTGAATCCATCATCTGTTTGAGAATAGTTATTTGCAATACTTTCTAATGCAAACGGAATATCTCTTACAACTAAATCTAATAAATCATTAATTTGTGGAATGATCTTATTAAATTCAGTTACTAAGGTTTCATATCTTTTACCATACCAAACATTATGCATATTTGCTATTTTTTGATATACTGACGTTAAATACTTATTTAAATCTTGAGCATTACTTCTTATCGTTTTAGCATTTGTTGCCAAAGTTTGGTAATTTACATCAAAATTTGCCATATTCGTTCACCTCCCTTTAATATTTGATTTCACTATAACTATAAGTTTTTGTTTTGTCAATACCTTTTTTAAAAAATTTTCCACATCGATTTTTTCTTGATTTTTCCGTATTTATTTAGAAAATGTTCACACTTCCTATTTCCGTAAATCGTTCTTATTTTTTCTCTTGACAAAATCTGTTATAATATAAATAAAAAAATTTTTTAATGATTCTATGAATTTATAAAATAAGGAGTATATTATGCAAAGAATATTAAGTCATATGCGAAAAGCTATAGAAGAATATCACATGATAGAGGAAGGTGATAAAATTGCTATTTGCCTTTCTGGAGGAAAAGATTCCATTACTATGTTAAAAGCTTTTAAAAACTTACAAATATTTTACCCAAAAAAGTTTGATATAGTCGCTGTAAGTGTAAACCCTGGCTTTGAATTTTTTGATATTACCTTTTTAGAAAAAATATGTAATGAAGTAGATATCCCTCTATTTGTTGAAAATAGCAATGCAAAAGAAATTGTCTTTGATATAAGAAAAGAAAAAAATCCATGTTCTTTATGTGCAAATCTACGTAGAGGTGTGATTAATTCTATTGCTATTCGAGAAGGATGTAATAAAATCGCTCTAGGTCATAATCAAGATGATGTTTTAGAAACTTTTCTTTTAAATTTACTATATACTGGAAATATTAGTACATTTTCTCCTAAAAGTTATATGGACCGTTCAAAAATTACATTGATTAGACCTCTTGTATATACACCAGAAAAGGAAATTAAACGTTTTGTTAGAAAAAATAATATTGCAGTTATGCCCAAAGTTTGTCCAATGGATGGAACTTCTAAAAGAGAAGATATGAAAAATTTAATTTATACTTTATCCAAAAACATTCCTATGATAAGGGCTAATTTATTTGGTGCTATTCAGCGAAATTTGGATGATTGGAAAATTCAATAAGTTTGTAAAAACTTTTTGATAGAAATAAAAAATTTTGATAAACTCAAATATCAAATAAAAACACAATATATAAATGATAATTATTTATATATTGTGTTTTATTATTTTACGAAATATTTTCAAAATTTTCTATATTCATTAACAACTATTTTACAACATTTAGCATTGCTTGTTTTAAATCTTCTAATTTTCTCGTTGCTTCTTCATCAGTTTTCCCTTTTACTCCCATATATAATTTTATTTTTGGTTCTGTTCCTGATGGTCTAATGCAACACCAATTATTATCTTCTAATTCATAATACAGAACATTTGATTTTGGAAGACCACTTTTACTTTCTTCTCCTGTTATCATATTTTTTACATAGTCTTTTTCTATATCTTTGAAAGTTAAAACTTTATAATCTCCAATCTTTTCTATGTCTTTATTACGGGTATTTGTCATCATTTGTTTAATTTCTTCTGCACCTTCTGCACCTTCTCTTACAATAGAGACTTGTGTTTCCTTGTAATAACCATATTTTTCATAAATTGCTATCATTTGATCCCATAACGTCATTCCTTTTGATTGATAATAACATGCTGCTTCACAAAGTGCCATAACGGCTGCAATTCCATCTTTATCTCTTGCATAATCTCCAATTAAGCAACCATAACTTTCTTCAAATCCAAATACATATTCTTTATCTTTATTTTCCTCTGCTTTTCTCATAACTGCACCAATATTTTTAAATCCAGTTAATACTTCAATTACCTCTAATCCGTAATATTCTCCAATTGCTTTTGTTAAGTTAGAAGATACAATAGTAGTTATCATCATTCCATTTTTAGGCAAAATACCTTTTTCTTTCATTTGAGATATTCTATATTCTGCAATTAATAATGCTGACATATTTCCTGTATAATTTTTATATTCACCTGTTTTACTATCTTTTGCAAAAATACCTAATCTATCTGCATCTGGATCTGTCGCTAATACAACATCTGCATCTACTTTTTTGGCTAATTCTAAGGCTAATTTGAATGCTTTTGGATCCTCTGGATTTGGATAATCCACTGTTGGGAAATTTCCATCTGGTTCCTTTTGTTCTGGAACAACATATAAATTCTCAATTCCTATTTCATTCAATAATCTTTCTGCTACCATATTTCCTGTTCCATGCAATGGTGTATAAACCACTTTTAATTTTTTCCCTTGTTCTTTTACGATTTCTGGATTTAAAATTAAACTTTTTAGTTTTTCAATATATAGATCATCCATTTCTTTTCCTACAAAGTTTAATAATCCTTTATTTTTTGCTTCCTCTTCTGACATTTGTTTTATCTCTGAGAAGCTTTCAACTGCTCTTACTTTTGCAATAATATCTTTATCCCTTGGTGATACAATTTGTGCTCCATCATCCCAATATACTTTATATCCATTATATTTTGGTGGATTGTGGCTAGCTGTTATCATAATACCTGCTGTACATTTTAATTCTCTTATGGCAAATGATAATTCAGGAACTGGTCTTAAACTTTCAAATAAATATGTTTTAATTCCATTTGCACATAAAATAAGTGCTGTTTGCATACTAAATTCTTTTGACATCTTTCTAGAATCATAACTAATAGCTACACCTTTATCTTCCGTTCTTTGTTCTAATATATAATTTGCTAATCCTTGTGTTGCTTTTCCTACTGTATATTGGTTCATTCTATTGGTTCCTGCTCCAATAACACCTCTAAGCCCTGCTGTTCCAAATTCTAATTCTTTATAAAATCTATCCTCTATTTCTTTTTCATCATCTTTTATTGCTAATAATTCTTTTTTCGTTTCTTCGTCAAATTCTGGACTTTCACACCATTTTTTATATTCTTCTAAATAGTTCATAACTAAAACCTCCTTTTATATTTTATAAAAAAAGGATTGAATACTATCATCTAATATTCAACCCTAATCATTATTAATCTAAATGATAAAATTTCTTGTATAATTCTCTCGCAGTCTTAGGGCAATCCACACCTTTTTCATCACTATTTTTTACTGGTGCAAACTCTTCTTCTCTTTTCACTCTTAAAACCGCCATGTCATCTACCTCACCAAAAGCATCAAATAAAAATGCTTCAAATTTATAGGCATTTGGTGAATCTGGTACAACCAAATTTCCATCTTTGTCTATATATTTTGCCTTTTTAAATGCAACATGATATGGTAATGGTTCTGCTCCCATTCTTTCGATTGCATCAATGCTAAATAAATTGCATAATATATGTGATTCACCATATAATAATTCACCATTTTCATCAGTCGCTTCTGCCATTTCATCTGTAATCTCTGAGTATTCAATTACATTTGGTTTTCCATTTCTTCTACAAAATACACCTACTTTTTCATGTGGGTTTGCTTTTACAACTGACTTACAAGCTACTGTTACTTTTTTATCAATAGCAATTCCCATCAAAACAGGATCTACCATTTTTGCCAAGCAATTGTCTACTCCACCAATAAATACCCATTCTACGCCTAATTCTCTCATTTTTTTCGTCATATTGGTTTTTACTAATGATTCATAAATTCCACCATGTCCATCTGCTGCAAGTTTAATTAATCCATCTTCTCCAATTAAGATTTTTCCTTCTGTATCCATCATTGGAAGTTCACCTTGTTCAAAGAAAAACAAGTTTTTATTTTTTTGGTATCCAAAACATTTATGTTTTTCAAAAAATTCCACTGTATCTTTATTGTTCTCTCTACTTGTCATGATAAACCATGGAATCACAACCCCATATTTCTTTCCTTCTTCTTTTAAATTATCAGATAATAATTCAAATAAAGATTTATGTGAGTCTAATCCGATATCATATGTACCCTTTGGTCCACTATGTCCTAATCTTGTTCCTTGTCCTCCAGCCATTGTGACTGCTGCTAATTTTCCTTCTTTAATTGCCTTTTTCCCTATAGATTCATAATATTTATATTGGTCATTTAACTTATACTTATCTAAATAGTTAATAGGTGTAATTTTATCATTTGTATTAACTTTTTGTTCTTTTGTACTATCATATAATTTGTTTACAAGTTCAAAATCAATATTACGAATTTGATTTAATAATATTTCCTTTTTCTTTTCATCTAACTCATTATAGTGATTTAATAAATGTTCTTGACCATATTTTTTTAATATATCTTTCATTTCTTCTAATTCTGTATCCATAGTTTTCATCCTTTCTAAAAATTTAAAATCATCCCTATATTACACCATAATTTTATTTTAGTCAATTATTGACAGGTAAAAAATTCACCTGTCATTTTACTTCTCATTTTTCTTTTCCATTTTCTCTACAATCTAGATGTCCCTAAGACTTTATCATATTCTTTTGCAATTTCATCAATCTTTTCTTCTACTTCAAAGAACTCATAACAATCAACAATTTTTACATGTTTATCAGCTATCACCCATTTTTCAATGTTTTTATTAATATTTTTGATGTAATTTTGTTTTCCTTTAATAAATATAACTATATCTGCATCTTCTTTTGTTTTTTTACTAATCTCCTTAAATTTTTTTAAATCATTGTTATTCCAATCTAAATCTAATATTTTTGTTCGTTTTTCTTCTTTTAAATTCATTTTAGATATTAATGTATTAACTGTATCTTTCAAATTATTTTCTGTTAATATAATAATTTCTTTATTTTCATCCATACTTTTACTAATATATGGCAAACTAATCATTTCAAAATGATAATCACTTGCATAAAATGCACAACTTTTTTCTTTTGTTATATTTTCCATCACAAACATTCCTTTCAAATTCATATAACCATACGGAATCACTAATTTCTTTGTTTTTGCTTACTGGTAAATTTTACCATTTCATTACAAATATGTCAATCATATTTCAAAGAAAGTCATCGTTTTTTTTCGACAATGTATATTTTTTCTTATTTTGTTAATACTTATCTTAAAGAATATTTTAGAAAAAAAGTTTATTGGAGGTAACTTATGAAAAAATTTTTAAAATTATGTAATCATTCCAAGGTAAAAATGGTAATTATTTTAACATTTCTATTTTTTATCTATACTACCATTTGTGCCATATCATATGCCAACGATATTTCTAATGACATTGCTAACTCTGTTTTTCGTTTACATGTCATTGCCAATAGTGATTCTGATATTGATCAAAATTTAAAATATATTGTTAGAGACCATTTATTAGAATATATGAATACCCTATGTGCAAATTGCACTTCTAAAGAACAAGCAATTACAATTGCTAATGAACACTTAGAAGATTTTAAAAAAATTGCATTAAATACTATAAAAGATGAAGGATTTGACTATTCTGTTAATGTTAGTATCGGAAATTTTGAATTTCCAACAAAACATTATGGAGATATTTCTCTTCCTGCAGGATATTATGATGCCTTAAAAGTAGAGATTGGTGAAGCAAAAGGACAAAATTGGTGGTGTGTTATGTTTCCTCCTTTATGTTTTGTAGATGTCTCTTCTGGAGTTGTTCCTGAAGAATCAAAAGAAAACTTAGAAAATTCTTTGACTGATGAAGAATTTTCTATTGTATCTGATAATGAAGAAAATCCTACTTTTAAATTAAAATTTAAAATATTAGAAATTTTAAACAATACAGGCCTAATTACTGCTAAAAAATAGTTGCAATCTGAATGTGTTTATGATATAGTTGATAAGAAAAGTAGAGTGTAAAATAATATACACTCTATTTTGTTTTAAATTCATAATATATAATTTTATTGGGGGTATATAAATTGGAAAAATTAGTTGTAAAAGGGCCCACACCACTAAAAGGAGAAGTAACTATTAGCGGTGCAAAAAATGCTGCCGTTGCAATTTTGCCAGCTACTCTTTTAATTGATGGTGTATGTACAATAGAAAATCTACCAAATATTAGTGATATAAAAATATCTTGTACAATATTAGAAAAATTAGGTGCAAAAATTACTTGGAATGATGCTCATAGTATCACAATTGATACATCTAATATTACAACAACAAAAGCACCTTTAGATTTAACAAGTAAATTTAGAGCTTCTTACTATATTATTGGTGCTATGCTTAGTCGAAAAGGCGAAATTGAAGTTGGTATGCCTGGTGGTTGTAAATTAGGTGCAAGACCAATTGATCAACATATTAAAGGATTTGAATTGTTAGGAGCAAATGTTACCGTAGAAAAAGGTAAAATTTACGCAAAAGCAAAAAAATTAAAAGGTTGTCCTATTTATATGGATATTGTATCTGTAGGTGCTACGATTAATGTTATGCTATCAGCAGTACTTGCAAAAGGAACAACCATTATTGACAATGCTGCAAAAGAACCACATATTGTTGATGTCGCAAACTTTTTAAATACTATGGGAGCTGATATTAGAGGAGCCGGTACAGATGTTATCAAAATCAATGGTGTTGAAAAACTAAAAGGAAATGCAACTTATTCTGTCGTTCCTGATCAAATTGAAGCAGGTACTTTTATGCTTGCTGCAGTTGCAACAAAAGGGGATTTATTAATTAAAAACTGTATTACCAAACATTTAGAATCTATTACTGCTAAAATTATAGAAATTGGCGGTAATGTAGAAGATAATGGTGATAGTATTCGTGTTTGGTGTAATAAGAGACCTAATAGAGCAACCATTAAAACTTTACCATATCCTGGTTTCCCTACAGATTTACAACCACAGATGGGTGTTGTTTTATCACTTGCCAATGGGACAAGCACAATTAATGAAAGTATATGGGATTCTAGATTCCAATATACAGAAGAATTAAATAAAATGGGTGCAAAAATTACTGCTCATGGAAAAACAGCCTTCTTTGAAGGTGTTAAAAAATTATCAGGTGCACCTGTATATTCCTCAGACTTAAGAGCTGGAGCAGCTTTAGTTATTGCAGGTACTGCTGCTGAGGGTATAACAGAAATCTATAATCTAGAACATATTGATCGAGGATATGAAAATATAGAAGACAAGTTTAGAAAAATAGGTGCCAATATCGAAAGAGTAAATGAAGAAGAAAATTAAATTTTCTTATATAATAAACAAAGGAAAGAGATTGAAGAAATTATGCTAAATTTTTGTAGTTTATATAGTGGAAGTAGCGGAAATAGCTTATTTATTGAAACAGACAATACGAAACTATTGATTGATGCAGGTGTTAGTAGTAAAAAAATAGAAAAAGCCTTAAATGATATACATGTTGACCCTTGCACTTTAGATGGTATTTTAGTTACGCATGAACATTCTGATCATGTACAAGGATTAGGAACTTTTTCTAAAAAATTTGATTTACCTGTATTTGTCAATCAAGAAACATTAGATGCTATGCCAAAGCAAAGAGATAAAATTGCTGATAAGAATATTAAAAAATTTAAAGTTGCAGAAAAATTTTCAATAGGAGATTTGGACATTAATCCATTTTCCATACCTCATGATGCTGCAAATCCTTGTGGATTTACCATATTAAACGAAAATAAGAAAATTAGTATTGCAACAGATATTGGACATATGACAAATGATATTTTAAAAAACTTAGAAGAAAGCTTGTTTGTCATGTTAGAGTCTAACTATGATCCAGAAGTATTAAAATGTTCGTCATATCCTTTTTCTCTGAAATCTAGAATTGCCGGACCATCACGGACATTTATCAAATCAAATCGCTGGAAAAACCATTTCTTTTCTATTAAAATCAGGTTTAAAAAATGCAATGCTTGGTCATTTAAGCAAAGAAAGTAATTTTCCAGAGCTTGCTTATAAAACAGTTGTTGAAGAGTTAATAGCAAATAATTATAATGAAAATTCTTTGGCATTATCTGTTGCAGGTAGAGATACACATAGTAAATTGGTTACAATTTAAACTTTATATGAACTTTAAGGCTCTCCTTAAAGTTCTTTTTCAAAATAAAAGCTTATCATTAAAATTAGGATGATTTGTAAAATTCAAAAAGGAGTCATTATATGTTAAATATAAATATTGTATGTATTGGAAAAATTAAAGAAACCTATTTAAAAGATGCTATAAAAGAATATTCTAAAAGATTAAGTAAATATTGTAAATTGTCCATTTTAGAATTACCTGATGAAAAAATACCTGATAAATTAAACGAAAGCCTTTCCAATGAAATCAAAAATAAAGAATCCAATAACATATTAAACCATATCAAAAAAGATTCTTATATCATTTGTTTAGATTTAACTGGTAAAGAACTTTCTTCTGAAGAGTTTTCAAAAAACATAGAAAATTTATCTTTACAAACAAGCAATATTACCTTTGTTATTGGAGGTTCATTAGGGCTTTCTTCTGATTTATTAAAAAAAGCTCATCAAAAGATATGTTTTTCAAGAATGACATTTCCTCATCAATTAATTCGTGTCTTTTTATTAGAACAAATTTTTAGAGGATTTAAAATATCAAATGGTGAGACTTATCATAGATAAATATATATTATATTGTAGAGAAAATAACATAGAAAAAAATATTTAAAGAATATAGGGGCAAAAAAATTTTTAAATACTAATTATGGGGGATTTGTTATTTCCTCTACAAAATTAAAAACTGAATTTATTTTGAATTTGTTTCTGATTTTAAAATTTTATAAAATAATATTTTTACAATTATGATTCTTACTATAAAAAATATTGAAATAAATACTATTATTTTTAATAACATTTGATTTGAATATCCTTATTGATTTAATTTCCATAATTATACAATATATGTAAAATAATGTCAAGAAAAACTTTACGACAAAAAACGACATACAAGAATACTTGTCACAATTCCAACAATATCTGCTGTTAAGGATGCTATCAAGACAAATCTTGTCTTCTTTATTTTCACACTTGAAGAATACACGGCAATTGTATATAATGTCGTCTCTGTTGCTCCCATAATAACAGCTGCCATAATTCCAATTTGGCTGTCCACTCCAAAATTTTTCATAATGTCTGTTGCAACTGCTATCGAACTACTTCCTGATATTGGTCTTAACAGTGCTAATGGCATAATTTCTGTTGGAAAATGCACCATATTTAATAAAGGTTCTATCAATTTAATAGCTATATCAATCACACCTGAACTTCTTAATGTCCCTACTGCTAAAAAAAGACCTATTAAAGTCGGGAAAATATTAATGACAATTTTTATTCCATCTTTTGCTCCTTCAATAAATTTATCAAAAACTTCTTTTTTTTCTATAAAACCATATATAACAATGATTAATATAATTAGTGGCATTGCCAAATTTGATAAAAAATTAATACTATTTATCATATATTCTCCCTTTTATTAGAATACTTAATAAGCAATTTTGTTACTGTTACACCTGCAATTGCTGCACAAATTGTTGCTATCCATACAGGTACAATAATAGAAGTTGGATTTTCCGCACCTAAAGAACTTCTTATGGCAATAATAGTTGTTGGAATGATTTGGATTGAAGCTGTATTTATGACAATTAGCATAATCATAGAATTACTTAATTCTTGCTTATTTTTATTTTCTTCTTGCAAAGTTTCCATCGCTTTTAACCCTAATGGTGTAGCCGCATTTCCTAATCCTAAAATATTAGCCACCATATTCATAGAAATTTCATTTTGTGCTTTTTGATTTTCTCTTATTTCTGGGAAAAGAAATTTTATAATTGGTTTTAACATTGTATTCATCAATTTCATTATATTCGTATTTGCTGCAACATTAATAATTCCACTCCATAAACACATTGTTCCTAACATAGTGATACTTAAGTTTACAGCACTTTCTACACTATCAAAAATACTAGAATTCAAATTTTGTAAATTTCCTGAAAAAATCGCATAAGAAAATGATATTATTATGAAAATTGGCCAAACTAAATTTAACATATTTATCACCTAAATAATTTTATTCTATTATGAACTTTTTATTACTTTTTAATTGACCTGCTTGTCTATTTGTGATATAGTAACTATGTATATAGGGTTGTAAATTAACTTTTTAAGGGGGGGATAAACTTATGAAATCAACAGGAATTATTAGAAAAGTAGATGAACTAGGAAGAGTAGTTATTCCTATCGAAATCAGAAATCAATTTAACATTGCTGAAAAAGATCCTATTGAAATATATGTTGATGGTTCATCAATCGTACTAAAAAAATATGAACCAAATTGTATTTTTTGTGGAAATACCGAAAATTTAATCAATTATAACGATAAATTAATTTGTGAAGATTGTTCAAAGAAAATAAGTAAATTAAAACCAAGTAAATAAGAGCTTTGCTCTTACTTACTTGGTCCTTTTGTTTTTCAGCATTCTTATCATTCACTATTTTATTTAATCCTTATCTATAAATTGTTGATATATTTCATTTTTATTGACATTTCTATCTTTTGCTATTTGCTTAATAATTTCTTTTTTGCTAAGCCCTTTTTCTTCATAATATCTATAATGTTCTTGTAAAGACATCTGTAATAAATCATTCTCTTCTTTTTTCTCTGCTCCCTCTATGATTAAAACAATTTCTCCTTTTAATTCCTTTGCTCTTTCTATTAATACATCTATATTTTCTCTTATATATTCTTCGTGAATTTTAGTCAATTCTCTTGCTAATACAATTTTTCTATTTCCAATGATTTCTTTTAAATCTTTTAATGTTGTTTCAATCTTATGTGGTGCTTCATAAAGAATCATTGTTTTAGTTGTATTTTTAATTTCTTCTAATTTTTCTTTTCTATTTTTCTTATTTAATGGTAAAAATCCTATAAATACAAATTCTTTTGTATCTAATCCTGAACAAATTAATGCGTTAATCATTGCACATGCTCCTGGAATTGGTACAATAGGAATTTCCTCTTCTATACATTTTTTAATTACTTCTTCTCCTGGGTCACAAATTCCTGGAGTTCCTGCATCAGAAACAAGCGCTATCTGTTTTCCTTGTTTTAATTCTTTGATTAATATATCTGTTTTAACATCTTCATTATGTCTATGATAACTAATTAATGGTTTTGATATTTCTAAATGATTTAATAATTTTAAGGTATGTCTTGTATCTTCTGCAGCTATTAAATCTACTTCTTTTAATATATTGATTGCTCTTAATGTGATATCTTCTAAATTTCCTATTGGTGTTGCAACAATATATAAAGTTCCTATTTCTTTTGGATTGATTTCTTTCATAATTTTATCCTTTCTTTTTTAATTTGATAATAGATACAACCAATAAAATTATATCAACTATTAATGGGATTCCAATAATATAAAAGAAAAATACCATATCTAATCTAAATTGTTCATGCCAATTGTGTATATCAATTCCAAGTGCAGGATATGGATATTTTATATCTAAAGTATAACAATAAATTGCATCAATAATGATTCTTAATACACAAATTATTAAAATAATACTTGTTACTATTAAAATTATTTTCCATTTTTTATTTTTCATAATTATCTTTCGCCTTTCACTATTTTATTTACATTTATTTTTTATTATAGATTTTTAAAACTTCTTCTGTATAATTTCCTTTCTCGTCATAAATATATAAATTTGGTTCTAATTTTAAAAATGGTCTTGCATTTTTTACTCCCTGCACTAATACTAATTTAGACACAGCATAAATATTCGAATACACGAATCGTATTTTCTTAGGCTCTATTTTATATTTTCTCATAAGAGATAATAAATCTACCAATCTTTCTGGTCTATAAACAATATAAAATTCGCCTTTATCTTTTAACATATCTTTTGAAATCTTTATAAAATCTTCTAAATTTGCCTCTATTTCATGTCTAGAAATTAATTTTCTTGTGTCTTCATTTTGCACTCCCGTTTCTTTCTTTTTATAGGGTGGGTTTGTTACAATAACATCAAATGTATTTTTTTCAAAATAATTATTTAAATTTAGTATATTATCTTGTATCATTTTAAATTTATCTTCTAAATGATTTAACTGTATACTTCTTTTTGCCATTTCATATACTTCTTCTTGAACTTCTATTCCTGTTATTTCAGATAATTCTGTTTTTCCACATAATAAAGTGGCAATAATTCCTGTTCCAGTTCCTAAATCTAGTACTCTTGCCTCTTTTTTTATGTTTTTTGCAAAGTCTGAAAGTAATATACTATCAATACCAAAACAAAATCCATCCTTATTTTGTATAATTTTTAAACCTTTATATTCTAAATCATCAATTCTTTCATTTTCTTTTAATTTAATATTTTTTTCCATATTTTATCCTCTTTATTAATTATAATGTTTTTATTATTCAATCTTTAGGAGAAAAATATATATTTACTGCAGGAGGCTCACCCTTAAAGGTAAGCCTCCTGCACATCAGCAAAGCTGACTAAAATAGGATGGGAAAAATTCCCATTATGACAACAACGATTACACAGGATTCCACTACCCGCTTTATATTGTATTTTCTTTTTTCAAGTCCACTTTCAATGAACTCTATCATGCTAATTGTAATAATAAGTCCTAAAGCAAGTAACCCCCGTATAATTTCTGATCCCATAATTTTTCCTCCTTTGCATTTTATAACATATATTATACAATATTTACATAATTAAATCAACTATATTGGAGGTTGCTTTTTTATAACAAAATGAGTTAAAATTTTTTATTTTAATATGTTTAATATTTTTATGTATAAAACTACTCACTTCTTTTCTTGTATAGAATATATTATAATAATAATTTTATATAAATAGGTGAAGATAATTATGGATAAAAAAATGATTAAAAATATTGAAACAAGAGGTGGAAAATGCCCACCTCCTAAAAAGAAATTTAATTTAAAATGTTGTAAAGATAATACCATTAAGTCTTTACACGAAGTTGAATATTTTTTAAATCATTTTCATCGATTTATTAAATATATTAAATTGTATAAAATATTAAAATAATTTTTTATATTTTATATAGCATTTTATTAGTTATTCATTTACATTCAAACTATACACTTCATTAAATTCTTCATTTTCTTCTCCATCAATTAAAATTTTGATAGAATTTACTTCAGTTAATTGTGTTAATGTTTTTACTAAACTATCAATGATATTTTGTTTTACAGTCGTATCTTCTTTATCATAATTTAAAAATTCACTTGAAAAATCTAAATATACCATATCTTTTTCCTTATATGTTCTATTTAATTTCGTATTATCTGGAATCAGTTTTGTATACTTCTCATTTTTAGGACCTTCTATTAACATATTTACCAATTTATCATAAGGTGTATTCATAATTTCTTTAATATCTACTAATCTCGCTTCAGGTGCCAATTCATTTGTTTCTTTTTCTAAGAAATATAAGCTAACAATAGTTTGTCTGTTTTGTTCTTCGGTAATCTCTTCTTCTGGTATATATTCCTCTACAATGGTTTCTTCTTGATGTGTTTTAAAATAATTGATAATAAGGTATCCTCCTACTAATATAATAATTAATAAAATGGTAAAAATAATCACTATTTTTTTATTCATATTATTTTCATTCCTTTCTTTCAAATTTATTTGTTTTTATTTATTACCTATTTTATTGTTTGTTTGTCCTTTTTAGAACTAAAGCTTATTAGAAAAAAATGATAAATACATATCATAAATTTTTACATTTATCATCTTTAAAAATTTTATATTTTCTTGCTAACTTTTACAACATTTTCCATTTGACAAAAGTGCCTTTTCCGTATACAATTAAGGTGGTTTATTATGAAAAATTTATATACAAAAAAGGAGTTTTTGTCATGAATGAAATTTTACATGTTGGACTTGATGTTGGATCTACAACAGTCAAGATAATCGTAATGGATAATAATAAAAATACTATATATTCAGATTACCGTAGACATTTTTCAGATGCTAAAAAGACAGTTTGTGAAGTTTTAGAAGAATTACTAGTAAAATATCCTTCTGCTTCATTTACAATTGCATTAACTGGTTCTGGAGCAATGTCTGCTGCAAAATTTTTAGGAGTGGATTTTATTCAAGAAGTAGTTTCTTGTAAAAGAGTGATTGAGAAATATTTTCCAAAAACAGATGTTGTTATCGAATTAGGTGGAGAAGATGCCAAAATTATCTATTTTGATAATTCTATTGAACAAAGAATGAATGGTACTTGTGCTGGTGGTACTGGTGCCTTTTTAGACCAAATGGCTTCTTTATTACATACAGATACAGCAGGTTTAAACGAATTAGCAAAAGGATATCAAACCATTTATCCAATTGCTTCTCGTTGTGGTGTTTTTGCGAAAACAGATATACAACCTTTAATTAATGAAGGTGCCGCAAAAGAAGATATTGCAGCTTCTATTTTCCAAGCAGTTGTTAACCAAACGATTAGTGGATTGGCTTGTGGTAGACCTATTAGAGGAAATATTGCCTTTTTAGGTGGTCCTTTAAGTTATTTACCAGAATTAAGAAAGCGTTTTATAGAAACATTACATTTAACAGATGACCAAATTATTGTACCAGAAAACGCGCATTTATTAGTTGCCAAAGGTGCTGCTTTGGATTCATTTAATACAGAAGTGATTACACCTAATGAATTAGAAAAGAAAATAGAAAATTTCAAACAATCACATGATACAACCACACAACCACTTGATCCTTTATTTAAGGATGAAGCTGAATATGAAGCTTTTAAAGAAAGACATAATAAAGCAACTGTTCCTTCAAAACCATTGGAAAATTACGAAGGTGATTGTTTCTTAGGAATTGATGCAGGTTCTACAACAACAAAACTTGTATTAATTGATAGAGATGGTAACCTATTATATTCTTTATATGGTAGCAATGAAGGAAATCCATTACAAAGTGTTATGGATATGTTGAGAAAATTATATAAAGTATTACCTGAAAAAGTCATTTTAAGATATAGTGGTGTTACAGGTTATGGAGAAAAATTAATTCAAACAGCTTTAAATGTTGATTTAAACGAAATTGAAACAATTGCCCATTATACAGCTGCTAAAACATTTGAACCAGATGTAACCAGTATTGTCGATATTGGTGGGCAAGATATGAAATATATTAGAATTAAAAATGGTTCTATTGATAATATCATGTTAAATGAAGCTTGTTCTTCTGGATGTGGTTCTTTTATAGAAACATTTGCAAAAAGTTTGAATTTAGAAATATCTGAATTTGTTAAAGAAGCACTAAAATCAAGAAGACCTGTTGATTTAGGTTCAAGATGTACCGTATTTATGAACTCAAAAATCAAACAAGCACAAAAAGAAGGCTATTCTGTTGGAGATATTTCTAGTGGATTGTCATATTCTGTTATCAAGAATGCCATTCAAAAAGTTATGAAAGTTAGAGATGTTGAAACATTAGGAAAACATATTGTTGTTCAAGGTGGTACTTTCTATAATGATGCAGTCCTTAGAGCTTTTGAATTAATTGTTGGTAAAAATGTTGTAAGACCAAATATCTCAGGATTAATGGGCGCTTACGGAATGGCTTTACTTTCAAAAGAACAATATGAAGCTAACTTAGATATGGAATATACATCTACCATCTTAAAAGAAGATGAATTAGATAATTTAAAAATAAAAATCACACATACACATTGTAATAACTGTGAAAATCATTGTAAATTAACAATCAATAAATTTAGCAATGGACAAATCCATGTAACTGGTAACCGTTGCGAAAAAGGTGCCGGTATTGTTACAAAATCTAAAAATTTACCAAACTTAGTACAATATAAATATGAAAGAATTTTTGATTATACACCATTAGAAGAACAATATGCAACCAGAGGAACCATTGGAATCCCTAGAGTTTTAAATATGTATGAGGATTATCCTTTCTGGTTTACTTTCCTTACAAGTTTAGGATTTAGAGTTATTATTTCTGAAAAGAGTACCAGAAAGACCTATGAAAAAGGTATGGAATCTATGCCTTCAGAATCAGTATGTTATCCAGCAAAACTTTCACATGGACATATTGAAAGTTTATTAGAACAAGGAATTAAAACCATCTTCTATCCTTGTATGCCATATTCTAGAAAAGAATATGAAAAAGCAGATAATCACTATAACTGTCCTATTGTTATTTCTTATTCTGAGGTATTAAAAAATAATGTAGAAGGATTAAAAGACCCTACCGTAAAATTCTTAAATCCATTCTTACCTTTTGATAAGAAAAACTTAGTAAAGAAAATATTAGAATTAGATGAATTTAAACAATATCACTTTACAAAAGAAGAACTAAATGAAGCAGCCGATAAAGCAGAGGCAGAATATCAAAAATGTAAAGAAGATATCCGTAGAAAAGGTGCTGAAACGGTAAAATACATAGAAGAAAATCATTTGAAAGGTATTGTTTTAGCTGGTCGTCCATATCATGTTGACCCAGAAATCAATCACGGTATTGATACATTAATCACTTCATTAGGATTATGTGTTTTAACAGAAGACAGTATTTCAAATCAAACAGAAGTAAAAAGACCAATTCGTGTTGTTGACCAATGGGTATTCCATGCAAGACTTTATGCAGCAGCAGATTTTGTTGGAAAACATGACTGTTTAGAATTAGTTCAATTAAATTCTTTTGGATGTGGTGTTGATGCCGTTACAACAGACCAAGTAGAAGAAATCTTATCTAGTTATGATAAAATGTATACATTAATTAAAATTGATGAAGTTAATAACTTAGGAGCTGTTAGAATTCGTATCCGTTCATTACTTGCTAGTATGAAAAGACGTGAAAAAGAAAAAAGAGAAAATAATCATATTGGTGATTATGAACAACATAAAAAAATCTTTACAAAAGATATGAAAAAAGACTATACCATTTTAGTACCACAAATGGCACCAATTCATTTTGAATTATTAGAAGCTGCCGTACAATCTAGTGGATATAAAGTGGAATTACTAAGAGAATGTACACAAAAAACAGTAGAAACTGGATTAAAATATGTAAATAATGATGCTTGTTATCCATCTATATTAGTAACTGGACAAATGATTGAAGCTCTTCAATCTGGTAAATATGACTTAAATAGAACGGCTTTAATTATGTCTCAAACAGGTGGAGGATGTAGAGCAACTAATTATATAGGATTTATTAGAAAAGCTCTTAAAGATGCAGGATTTGAAAATATACCAGTTATTTCATTTAATATTGTTGGTATGGAAAAAATGCCAGGATTTAAAATAACGGTCCCATTAATTGAACGTTTATTAAAAACAATTCTATATGGTGATTTATTACAAAAAATGTTAACCAAAAACAGAGCTTATGAAAAAAATAAAGGAGAAACACAAAAATTATTTGATGAGTGGATGGAAAAATGCAAAAAATTACTTCAAAAATCAACAACCAAAGAATTTAAACAAAGTATTTATGATATTGTCAATGACTTTGAAAAAATTGAATTAGATACATCTATCGAGAAACCTAGAGTTGGTATTGTTGGAGAAGTTCTTATTAAATATCATCCATTTGGAAATAATCATGTTGCTGATTTACTAGAAAAAGAGGGTGCTGAAGTTATTTTACCTGACTTTATGGGATTTGTTAAATTTATGGCTACACATAAAATTACATTTAATACTTTATTAAATACCAATAAAACTTCTTCAAAAATTATGAAGGCTGCTATCAAATTAATTGATATTTTAGAAAAAGATATGAAAATTGCTTTAGCAAATTCTAAAAAAGGCTATTTACCACCTTGTGATATTTGGCACTTAGAAGATAAAGTAAAAGATGTATTATCTATTGGAAATCAAACTGGTGAAGGTTGGTTCTTAACAGCTGAAATGATAGAATATATTGAACATAATATTCCAAATATCATCTGTGTTCAACCATTTGCTTGCTTACCAAACCATGTTGTTGGTAAAGGTGTTATCAAAACCATTAGAGAAAAATATCCAGATGCCAATATTTCTCCAGTAGATTATGACCCTGGTGCTAGTGAAACAAATCAAGCAAACAGAATTAAATTATTAATGACTGTTGCTAAAGATAACTTAAAAACAAAACAAGCTAGAAAAGAAGCTATTGAAAAAGAAAATGAACCAGCACCACAAACAAACTCTGCTGAAAAAATCGAGCACTCACAAAAAATTGATGCGTAAAATTTGACATATTTTCAAAATTGTTGTATACTATGAATAGAAATAAATTTTTATGAGATTTTTCATATAAAATCAATTAAAAATAGAGGAAGCTGCAACTTCCTCTATTTTTTCTCCTTTTTTATGTATTGTATAATCTCTAGAAGTATTAGGAGTTTTAGTATTTTTATGAAATCCTTCATTATAAAATCACCTCCTTCATGGAGGTGATTTTATTCTACAATAAATATTTACTTTATGCAATATATTTACATATAATTATAAATTTTAGTTGAATAGTTTACTTTTTTATGCTATTATTTTATTTGAAAGGATTATTACTATGGATAAAAATTATTATGAAATATTAGAAGTGGATCGAAATGCATCACCTGAAATTATCGAAAAAGCATATAAAACTTTAGCCAAAAAATATCATCCTGACCTACAAGATGATATTCATAAAAAAGAATCTGAAGAAATCTTTAAAATTATTAATGAAGCTTACCAAACTTTATCAGATTCCGAACAGAGAGCTTTATATGATCAAAAAATAGAAGATACTGTTGTTTCTCAAGATAAATATGATGAAATGTATCAACAAAATCAGGTTTTAAAAGATAAATTAAACGATTTACAACAACATATGTATAATGAAAATACTTATTCACAAAATGTAAATTCTGTTAATAATAATGCAAACATAAATTATTCTTCTGATAATACACAAAATTCTTATCAGAATGCGCAAGCTGAACAATATAGAAGAAATTTAGAATATGAACAACAAGTAAATCAAGCAAGACAACAAGCATATCATGATGCTTATATACAAGACTTAAAAAATAGGGGCTATAAAATACGATATAAAAAATCTTTTTCAGACTATGTAAAATCATTTATTGCACTTATTATTGTTGTCCTTATTTTATTCCTCATATTCCAACTTCCTTTTGTAAAAAATTATTTTATTGAATTATATAATACAAATTCTGTTTTTAGAGTGATTGGTAATATTTTTATAAATATATTTAATTAAAAAAGAAATATCAAAAAATTCTAATTTGATATTTCTTTTTTTATTATATTATATTTTTAAATAATTTATTTTTTCTTATTTGTTTTCTTACATATTTATTAATAATACATAATATAATTGCAAATATTATAAAGGTTAGTAATATTCCTACATATATATTTAGATTCTCAAATGCCCTTTTTATATACATTAAAAGTACAACCACTACAATTGTCCATACATATTGAAATATTTTATTTTGATTTTGCTTAAATACATCTATTTCTGCTTTCCAATCTAGTATCGGTCTTTTTATATCTACAATTAACATTAAAAAACTATTAGCAATTATTAGTATAATACTTACAATAAATGTCAATATCAACTCTACAATAGATACTGCTGGAAATATTATTTTACAAAGAATTAATACAATTAATGAGATGATTATATTAATGATTACTTGTGGTACATTTTTCAATAAGAACTGTTTATACAAACTAATTGGTATATACTTCATAAAAATAGCATTTGATCCTTGTCTAGAAATTGCAGTAATTGATATACTTACCATTGAACATAAAACCTGTATAATGCCTAATATAATACAAACACCTTCTATTGTTAAATGCATTTCTCCCAATAGGTTTGACAATTCTTGATTTTTTTCTATAATTCCCACCTTAAAATATATTGTTAAAATAATAAACATAATCATCATCATACATATTGGATAAATTGTTTGCATAAAAAATATAGCATTTTTTATAAAGTTCTTAAAATCATTTTTTATATAGGATATTAATACATTTTGTACATTGCATTGTGTTTCAAAATCAACCTTTTTCTCATGCTTATTCTTATTATATCCTGTTGTTTTTAATATATTTTTTATGTATGTTCTTTTTCCTAGTGCTATTAGGATTACATACATGACTGCATAAATAGCAATTACCTTTACTAAATTTATAAATACTTGATCTCTATTTAAAATAGAAATTAATGGATTGACAACAATCATACTACGATTAATCGTTTCTGATATGTTACTAGCATCTGTACCTATTGTATCAGCATCAAATTGAGTAGAAGTAATTCCTTTTATAAATAAAACTTCTGCAAACACAATAAGAAAAACAAAAAATAAAGTTATAAATATTTGAAACTTGTTCTTATTTTTTATTGTTTTTATAAATTTCATAATAATTAATGTTATTATACTTACTAGTACTACTGGAAATATTGGTAATAATGCTAATGCTAATATTACATACAAATAATAAGAAAACGATGCTGTTGTAGATATTCCATATAGTAATAATGGTATTAGCATAAATAATAATTCTGTTCCATACAAAATATTTATAATTGTGTTTACTTTTGATAATAACAATTCTTCAGCTTTAATAGGCATTGGTAAAAAAGATTCTATATCTTTTGAAAAATATAATATATTCATACTTGCTGTAATCGTTTGCATAAACATAATTATAATTGCTATTGTAAAAAGAACATTAAGAAATATTTGCATTTGTCCATAATCTTCTAATATATTTAGTACCTCATTACTTACAAAGGCTAT
Organism: uncultured Clostridia bacterium; assembly: GCA_944389225.1. Taxonomy (GTDB): domain Bacteria; phylum Bacillota; class Clostridia; order TANB77; family CAG-508; genus CAG-269. Next base: position 28,377 of record CALXLP010000004.1, read on the forward strand.
TGCTAATACAACAATTACAATTAACCAAACATACATAGATTTTTTATTAATCTTTTTTGTATTTTTATCTAGTAAATTAAGATTTTGCAAAAAATTTCTAGTTGATATTTTTGTTAATAATAATATATTTTTAATCATCACTTATTATCTCCATAAATAATTCTTCTAATGAGTTATTTTCTTTCATTTTTTCTCTTAACTCTTCTATTTTTCCTACAAATACGATTTTTCCCTTATTAATAATTGCTACTCTATCACATAAATTTTCTGCTACTTCTAATATATGTGTAGAAAAAAACACAACATTTCCATTTTTTGCATATTCTTTCATCATTGTTTTTAAATCATAAATTGCTTTTGGATCCAATCCTGTAATTGGTTCATCTAATATCCAATTTTTTGGTTGATGTAATAATACCCCTATAATAATTATTTTTTGTCTCATTCCATGTGAATAGCTCTCTATTTTTTCATTTAATGCTTCTTCCATATCAAATTTTTTAGATAATTCTTTTATAGCTTTTATTCTTTCTTCTTTTCCAACTTTATATATATCTGCCATAAAATTTAAATATTCTATTCCTTTTAAATTTAAAAACATATCTGGGCTATCTGGAATAAGTCCTATTTTCTTTTTCGCTTCATATGGCTCATTTTTTATACTTTTTCCATCAATAAAAATATCTCCCTCATCTATCTCTAAAATCCCTGTCATCATTTTTATTACTGTTGTTTTCCCAGCACCATTTGGTCCTAAAAATCCTAATATTTCTCCATCTTTAATTTCTAAATTCAAATTATCAATTATTTTAGATCCTTTTATATAAGATTTAGATATATTTTTTATTTCTATCATATTTTCTCTCCTTTATATGAGAATATTTTTATACTATAATAAATCTAAAGAGAGAATATCATATTCTCTCTTTTTATTCAATACTAAATGACATTACAAAATCTGTTTCCTCTTTTAAATTCATAATAATTGTCATATTTCTTTCGTTTGTTTCAGGATTTTGAGCATCTTTAAATTTTAGTTGATATATATATGCATTTCCTTCCTGGTAAAAATTTGTATATTCCACTTCATTTGTATCAAACAAATTATTTCTGATATCCTCCTCTAAATCATTTACAGTATTATAATTATTGTTTCTAAATGTATCATCTAATTTATCATATATATATTGATAATCTTTAGAATTAATTGCTTCTATAATTTTTTGTATATTCATTCCTACTTTAACTTCGTCTGTTGATGAATTATATTTTTCTATAAATTCTTCCATATCTATTGTATATGAATCCAACATTACTGTATATGTTCCTGGATATGTAACATAAAATATGAAGTAATTATTATATCCATCTACACATATGTATCTAGTATAATCCGCAAATTGTTCTACTAAATAGCTTGTTAATCCAAATTTTTCATTTTTACTTGCAAATTCATAATATTCATTAAAATTTTCATATTCTGAAATATCTTTATCTTCAAATTCAAGTGAAATATTAAATCTATTTCTATTATTTTGGATATATGTATTAAATTCATCTATTGAGCTAAATCTTTTGTTCTGGTATTCTTTGTCCAATAAATTATAAGCCTCTTCACTATCTGTAAGCATAGTTTTTATATAATCTGCAAAATATAACTTTGACGTAACTTCATCATTTAAATCTTTATATACATAAGAATTATAAACTTTTTTGTCTATATTTTGTACATCATCCTCTTCTACATCATTTTGGTTATTAATTCTATCATTATAAAAATCTTCTGTAGTTGGTTCTATATCAAATGTCTGATTATTAAGATCTAAATGAACAATAAAATAAACATTTTGGTGATCTATTCTTCCTTTAACATAATATGTTGTTATACTAAAATTAGCTAATTCATACATTTCTACTGTTCGATATGTATTATAATCATTATATTTTTCTAAAACAGTAAGTATATTATTGTTATTAACATTATTTTTATTTATATAATTTTCGTTTAAATATGTCATTAATACACTACTATCCTCAACCTCTAACATTCTAAAGTATGATTTTATACATTCATCAACTGTATAATATGTTACAGCATTATTGGTTCTAATAAGTGAAATTGGATTTTTATCCTCAGACTTAATTCCTTCTTTACTTTCAAGTATTTCATCATATTTACTATCTTCTTCTTTTAATGCTTTCACTAATAGAATAGATACAATTAAAATAATAATCAATAAACCTATTATAGAATATATTATAATTTTCTTTTTATTTTTCATCTAAAGCCTCCTATTTTTTATAACTATGTTCCACAGAATGAAAAATGCATATAATCCTTAGAAGATGTCCAATCTCCTCCCCAGCCCCATCCAGCTGCTTTGAAAGATTGAACCAAAGCACTATCTGGTTTTATTGAGTATGGGTTATTTCCAGGATCATAGAACCAATTTCCTGTTGGGCTTCCATTTTTGAACTGTCCATTTTCTGTTGAATTAATATCAACTGCTAATCCATAGCAATGTTGACTGTGAGGTAATCCTCCTGCTTTACCTGCATTATCAGACCATCTCCATGATCCATATCCACCAATTTCATATATTTTAAATCCTTCTTGTTGAGCCGCATAACATGCATTATATACATCTTGAGCAATTGCTTTATGCACTTGAACAGCTATAGTATATTTGTTTCCACTTTTACTTGTTGCTGGAACATTTATTGTTGTTAAATATGGCATTAATTCTGATTCATTTTGAGGTATACCATTTGGGAATAAATTTGCTACTTTTGTATATGCATCTGCATTAGCATATTCAGTTGATGCAGTTCCTGTTGTAGCTACTAATGCTCCTTCTCCGAAGATTTGAGTTGCACATTGCATTATTTTTTCAACATAAGCTGCGGCATAATCTGCTTCTTCCTGCAATGTATGTCCATCTCCTATATATGCATATGCTGAAAATACATCATATATTGTAGACATATCTCCTCTAAATTTATTATTAACCGTAGCAAATTCTGCTGCTCTTGCTTGATATGTAGGATTTCCATTAATTTGACTATTAATTTGATTACAATATCCTTGTACAGCATTTTCCATGCTCGCATAACTATTTCCATAATTCTGTCCATTATATACTGCTATTCCCCAATAGTTATATGGTGAAGTACTTGGGTCATCCCAATTTTGTTCTTGCCATGCTTGTGCTGCACAAAGTACAGGGTTTATATTGTTTCTTACACATACATCATATATAGTTCCTGCATTATCTCTAAATACTTGTGTTCCTGATCCTTTACTAATAGCTGGTGCGTAACTTTGTACTGCTGCAATAAACTCTTCTCTGGTAAAAGATGTTGTTGTAATACTTAATAATCCTAATCCTCCTGAGGCACCAGTAACACCATTAAATACAAATACATTAAAATCAAATTCTGTTACTCCATAATCTTTTCCTGTGGCTTTATAGAATAAATATTTTGTCAAGTCCACAAAATCTGTCATTCCATTTCCTTCTAATAAATCAAATAACCACTCTGAAGCTCCTAGTAAATGATGTTTTGCCTTCTGATTTCCGTCTTTTAACAATATTGTTACAAAATTAGGCTCTGTTGCATTTTTATCTGTTTTTTCTTCTACCGTAGCTGGTGATGCAACATATTTGGTAGTATCTGTCTTATTGGTAATTTCCTCTGTTATTTCAAATACTCCATGCCATACATTACAAGTTGTATTAACACTTGAACTAACAATTGTATTTCCTTGACTAGTTAAAGCACTTTCCTCTGATTGTAGGGTTGCTGCTCCATCTCCATTTCTATCTTCTTGTATTTGTTCTGGATCTCCATATTCTACATTATCTAATGATTGTGCACCTCCACTTTGTTCTTCTCCATTTTGTGTTCCCTGATATTCATACTGTTTCGTATACTTTAACATCCAAACATCTGCTTTTGTTAAACTAATATCTAATGTATTTGTCGTTGTAATTGTTGTTTTAGTCGTTTTACATGGATCTGGATACTCCACTGGCTCAAAACCACTAGACTTAGAAAATGTTTTTACTTGATTTCCTTGTGAAGCTGCTGCTCCACTTGTATTATTAGAATGATATGTAATACTTCCTTCAACATTAGTCGTTTGTACCTTTTCTGTTCTAGTATAGTTATATATGTCTTTTTTTGTATGTACATTTAAATTATCATGTACAGTAATTTCTATATCACTATCATATACTAAATCTGCTAAATCTAATACAAAATCTTGATCTTCACTTTGAACTAACAAATCCCATAGATAGTCAAATGGCATTGTATATCCTTTAACAAAGTCTTGATAATTTATTTTTTGTGTTGTCATTGATAATGTTGTATTATTACTTTCTTCTACTTGTGGATCATCTGTTTCCACTATTACTTGTGTTTGACTCCAAGTAGCTACAACTACACTATATGCATTTTGATTTTGTGCTGTCCCTGTGTTTTCTACCTGATCTATCTCTTTATTCAAATACTTGCTATTATAATCATCAAGAGTCACATTACTTTCAACTAAATATATCTTTGCACCACTTGTATATGAACCATATGGCGCTGCATTTAACGTTGATTGATCCACATTAGCATATACATCTACCTGATTATCAGCCAATCCACCACCTGTATCTGTTACATAGAAAAATTTTCCATTAGCATATGAACCTTCTCCATCTTCAGCTGTTTCTATGTAAATTACACTATTTTTATATTGTTGTAAATCTTTCATAGCTACTTGTCCATCTGATAATTCATATCCTATTGCATTTAACTTTCCACCTTCCATTGCAGAACCGTCTCCATTGTAGAAAGTTATCTTTCCATTGTCAGTTATTAATTGCATATCTACAGTCGATGTTTCTTCTTCATCACTATCATCATCATCTTCTTCTCCGTCTTCATCTCCACCAGATATAATTTTTGTTGGACTTCCTGCTTGCCATCCCCATCCTAACCATCCAGTTCTACCATCTACTGTAAATCCATATCTTTCCTGCCATGCAACCCACTCTTCTAAGGATTGCGTTCTTATTCCATTACTAACACTATCCATTACTTGTCCATTACCTATATATATACCAACATGTCCTGCACCATATGCTCCTGTTCCTGTCCCGTAAACAGCTGCACCTATAGGTATATTATCCATATCTGTTGACACAACATTTGCCCTATACGCATCAACTGCTTTTGCATATGCTACATCGCCTAATCCTGCATTTGCATAAACGGCTCTTACCCAGGCCTGACACAAACTAGCTCCTGGCCATGGTGTAATCTGTGCTGCTGCTATAATTCTTTCTGATATATCTGTTACAATATCGCTTCCATTATATTCTAGATTATCAGTTGCTCCACTACCTGTTGTCATATTTTTTTCTATTGTAAAATGGGTTAATGCATTTTGTCTAGCACTTTCATCTCCAGTAGAACAATAGATTTCTATCCAATTATAAAATGTGTCACTATCCACATATGACATCGTGGCAGTTGTACCATCACTTTGTGCTCTTTTAAATTTGATAATTCCTTGAACATCTGTAGATTCTAAATCACTATTAATTGTATCCCAATCAATTTCTTCATCTGGATTTGGTCTTAAATCTGGATAATTGGTTACAATTTCAGCATTCATTAATTTTAATAATTCTTCAGGACCGTCCAAATACAAATCAACTCTGCTTCCTTCTTCCATCATTTTATCCCATAGCTCTTGAGCTGACATACTTGTAGATATTTTTCCATCAGAATTTATAGATGTATTTCCTGTATACTGTCCAGCTGCATATTGTGTATTTGCCCAATCTCCTTCTTTATATGTTCCATCATTCTTTTTAACAACATATACAGCTGCTGATATAATAATAAGAATTATCAACACCGAAGGTAATACCAATTTAATAGCTCGTTTTCCCATATTTTTTAAATTTTGTTTTATTTTTTGTAATTTCTCATTCATATTAGCTCCTATATTTCTTAGATTTCTACTTCTATAGAATTATTATATTTAGGTGAATTTGTTTTATAATTTAATATCACCCTAGAAAAGACTAATTTATCTATTTCTTTTTCTGAACCATATTTACTGTAATATTTTATTTCTATTTCTTTTGTTTCTCTTGGACTAACTTCTAAGTCCGCCTCTCCAATTTCATGTGTATATGCTGGATATTGAATACCATTTTTATCTTCAATATACATTGCATTTATATCTTGTCTATCATCTAAGATAATAGCATTTTCTGAATTATTTTTTACACGTATTTTAAAGATTTGATAGTCCATATATGTTTTTTCTTCTAAAACTTCTATTTGAATTCCATCTTGTTCATTGGATTTGTTTATTTCTTTTTTTCCTATATAATTATTAATATTTAGCTTATATGTATCATCTTGTTCTTCTACAGTTATATAATCTTGTTTGGTATTTTCTTTTGTATATTTTCCTGTTGAAAGAAAATCGTCATTAATGCTTATTTTGTATATATTATCTATCCAATTTTCAACACCTACATTTTTCTTGGTATTTTCAAAAACCTTATCATAATAGGCTTCTCTGAAAACTTCTTCTGTAGAATACATTTCTTGTTTACAATCTTCTGTCAATAAAGCATATGCCTCTGAAATTTGTTGATTATTACAATACTCTATAAACATATCTATTGTATCTACTTCTGATAATTGATCTGAAGAAAGATTTTCACCTGTAATTGTTGATTGTGTTTCATCTAAAGTAACACTATTATATTCTTTTACTTCATTTGAATTTTGAATTTGATTTGTTTCTTGTAATATTTTTTCATTGTCTACTTTACTCCAGTAATTAAATAATTGTATAACAAGTATTACTAATGCAATAATCCCAATAATTATCCAAATTATTTTTCTGTTTTGGTTGTACCATCTAATGAATCTATACATTTACTCTCTCCTTATCTATTTTACTCTTTAAAACCTCTGATAAAGAATCATATAGTTTCTATCTTTGTCATTTATAAAATAGAAACTATATGATTACAAGTATTAACTATGTATTTATAATCATATAGTTCCTCCTTTTATAACTATCTTAAGTTTTTCTTTAATGATTCAAATTCATGTGTCATCTTTGTGATTCGTTTTGCTTTTCCTTCGGCACGTTGTTGAGAATTTCCTCTATCTGTAAATTCTTTTGTATATCCACCTTCTATATCTGCTCTATCTTTAGGTTTTTGTCTTGTTATATCTCCATATTTATCATAAGCATCATAGAATACCATGGCATCATTAAAGTTTACATTTTTCTCTTTTTGTAATTTTTCTAATGCTGCAATATCTTTTGCATCTGTAATTTCATTTTTCAAATATTGATCAATTTTATTATCCTTATATAAACTTTTTGCTCCTTCTCTTCCTAAATATCTTTCTAGTTCTTGTCTCTTTTCATCATCACGTTTCCATTTTTTCATATTCTTTTGAGCCATATGGTCATCATATTTATCTCCATAGAACTCTCTTTCTCTGGCAATCTGCATTGCTGATTTAGTATTAGATGTTTCTACACCAGCCCTTGAAGCACCAATTGTTCCTGCCGCTAAAGCTGCTCCTCCACCATATGTAATTAAATTACTTGGATCTCCAGATGCAATAGCAGCTCCTACGCCTATTGCTCCTGCTGTTGCTCCTAAAGCTACCCCTGCTGCTGCTTTTACTGCAAGATTTGGTGCTGCTGCAATTGCTCCGCCTACTGTTCTTCTAGCAGTTCTTATTGCATTCTTTGTACCTTGTTTTGCAGTATATTTTATTGCTCTTCCTGCTCCTTTTACTACATCTCCCGCAGTCATTCTTCCAGCTCTACCTCTTGATCCTTTTATTTTTGGTGTTTGCTTTCTTTGTGCCGTTTCACTTTCTTTTAAAGCTTCTTCTTCTGCTTGTTTTGTTTCTTTTTCTTGCTTTTGTTCTAATTCTCTTAAATTTTTGTTATAATATGGGTCATTAAGCGGATTATATTCTGAATCGTATTCACTTGTATCTGGATTAAAATATTCTCCTAAAGCATTTTTGTCAAAACCTTCTTGTTGATATTTCTTTAAAGCTTCTTCTTCATTCTTTAATCTTTGATTATAACCCGGATCTTCAAGTGGATTATATTCCGAATCATACTCATCTGTATACGGATTATAATATTCTCCTAAAGCATTTTGATCAAAACCTTCACTCTTATATTTTTGCATTGCATCTTCTTCGTAATTAGGTCCTTTTGGTTCTGATTCGGAACCTCCTCCACTATCTAATGGTGTTAGAGGTGTTTCATCATCATCAAAATTACTATTATCATTTGCCATGCCATCTAATGGATCAAAATCATTACCTCTATATCCTATTCTTGCTGGTGCACTTGCGTTATCTCCATCATTTCCATGACCTCCATTTTTTCCACCTTTTCCTGAAGGTGCTCTATGTAACAATTGGTGTAGACCTGTATTGATTAATCCTGCTCCTACTGCCGCACCTGCCATTGAAGGTGGTGTATTTGCTTTTTCAAATCCAAAGAAGCTACGCATTAATTTTTCTGCTGGAATTAAAAATCCTATTGCTACTAATGAATAGATAGGGTTTTTTCCTGCTAAATCAAATGCTGATGTAACAAGAATTGTATATATTAATAAATGTAATGGTTGTATTAATAAGTTAAAAATATATTCCTTCAACCACTTATTAAATGCTTGTGCTTGTCCATCACTTATTTTATCTATTGGATATGTTAATGCAACTAATGGTGCTATCATGGTTAAAAATGCCATATATAATACCCTTTTTAAATAAGTAAACACAAAGAAGATTGTTAATAATGTTAATATAAAGAAACATAATCCATATCCTATAAAAGATGCATCTCCATAACTCATTTCTGCCTGTATTCTTAATTGTCCCATTAAATTCGTTGGCCACATGACATACTTAGTCCCATCAACTTCTTCTACATAGTCATTATCTGGATCATCCTCATTATAAAATCCGCAATTCTTTCATTTTCTTCAATAATTTATCTTGTTCTTGTAGAGTTACAGCATATCCTGTAGCAGTTGATGTTGAACCTGATTGATTGTTGGCAGCTGCCACTACTTTAGTAAATTGATTTACTATTGTTACTGAAAAGGACATAATATAATGCATAAAGAATAATAAACATAAACCTACTACCCAATCTATCAACATTTGTTTATATTTTGCCTTATCTTGTGCCACTGTAGATAATAACATTCTTATTCCTATATATAACAATACAGACATTGATAGTACAATAGCAATATTTCTAATTGCCGCATACCATTGACTAACTAAAGATTGTAATTCTAATGCCACATTCTGTTTTGATGTAATGATTTCGTTTCCATTTTCATCTTCATAAAAATAATCTCTTACTTCCTCATCATCAGCCATAGCATCCATAAGTTCTTCATCAGTATCATAATCATTTAAATTATATACATTACCTTCTCCTACAACCTTTCCATCATCATTTACTTTATTGGTATGCATTTTTATAGTATCTACAGGATTAAAGAAATCAACATCAAACAATAATATATTTCCTTTAAAAATTTCTTCTGGTGATATTGAATATAGTGGCAAAATTAGGTCTTCTGGATACATTGTCTTATCAAATGCAATACCAGCCATAACTCCACCTGCAACACCTACAATTATGGCTCCTGTTCCTATAGATGCTGTAACTGTAGCCCCAATAACAGCTGATGCAATTACTGCTGCTGCTCCTGCCGTAAAAGCAATTAGCAGTACAGCTGCAATACCAGCTGCTACGCCTACTAAAACACTTACCAATTTTTGCCAAAATGAATCAGACATATCTACACGAATAACAGAATCATTTTGTCCCATGATAACTTTATGTGTTATATTAACAATTCCGATCTCCTAATGCTACGATTAGTGACATGATAGGACTTAATAATATACCACCATAATCTGTGTCATCTGCCTGTACTGGTGTTGCAAATCCAAATTGGAAAAGTAATACCATAAGGAGCATGATAACTATTTTTTTCCAAATTTTCTTATTTTCAAAAAATTTCATCTTTTCCTCCAACTATTCATCTTATTTTCTTTCTGCTAATTTATTTAAATTTGTTTCCACAAATTCAAATTCTTTTTTCGTTGGTACAATTTTTAATATGGCTGTATCTGGTCCAACCTTTAGTAATCCCTCACCTTTTTGGCATGTAACTAAAAAGTTTGCTTCTCCTTCTGACAATTTGAATACTTCTTTTAAGTATTGAATCTCTGATTTGTCTTGTGCTAAAAATAATTTTGTATCTGATGATGTTAAAACTGCTTGTGCCTCTGGTTTTTCATAAAAGTCTTGGAATCTTTGAGATATAATTGCTAAAGATACATTTCTTTTTCTGGCACGTCTAGCCATTTTATTTAAAAAGTCTACGGCTTCTGGATATGGAAGTAACATCCATGCCTCATCCACTAAAACTCTTTTTTGCGTAGCTTTTTTTCTATCCTCACTATTTTTCTTAACAAATTTTTCCCAAATCCATGAAAGTAAAATTTGTTGTGCAAGTGGTCTTGCAAATCTTTCTTCTAGTTGTGATATATCCAAATTAATAAATGGTGCTCCTTCTAATAAGTCAAATGTAGATTGTCCATCAAAGTATGCCATTTGTCCATCATATTCTCTTACATATTGTCTCATAACTTTCAATAGGTAACTATAATGGAATTGATAATCTGGGTTTTTATTATCTCTAGCTTTTTCTTGGATTCTTTTATACCAACTACCAATTGTTGGCATTTCTTTTTTCTCTTTTTCGAATAAATTGTCTCCTCTTAATCCCATATTTGCTGTTTTGTATAAACTATTAGGATTATTTGTAATTCCTAAGCTTGCATATTCTTCTGCTACTGATTCAGCAATAATTTGCTTTGTTAACTCATTTACTTCTGTACTTCTTGTACTTCCTTTTGCCATTGTAAGTAACGCTTGCGTAACGTCTTCTACTTTATTTTCGATATTTAATACTGTTCTTTCTTTTCCTGTAATTTCATCTTTTACTCTTTCTACTTCTACATCAAATAAATTGATAACTGTTTGAGAGTTTGGACTAATTACTACATTAATTCCACCTAAACTTTCAGCCACAATTGTATACTCACCTTCCGCATCAAGTGCCAAACTTTCTATTCCCATAAGTACAGATGATCTAGATACCAATGTTTTCATTGTAACAGATTTTCCGGCACCAGATTTAGCAAATATAACCATGTTATAGTTTGTTAATGATGGATGGAAATTATCAAATAATATTGGTGTTCCTGTTTGTTTATTAAATCCAATAGGAACTCCACTTGCGTGTCCCACTTCAGAAGTTGTAAATGGAAATACAGTTCCCATTGAGTTTCTATCAAATGTATGTACCTTTTTTACTTTATCTTCTAATAATGGTAAATTTGATTGAAAAGCTTCTTCTTGTATTCCCCATGCTGTTTTTATATTGACTAATGTTTTTGACATTTCAGATGTCAACATTTTAGTATCTCTATCTAGATCCTCTAAACTATAAGCAAAAAGTGTTGCTACAATAGAAGCTTCATATAATTTATTAAATCCTGCTGCTATTTCATCTCTTAATTGTTCAGCTTCTAATCTTTTCTGTGTTATTGTACTTTCCCTGTTGATATTTCCTTTATCCATTGCTACAATTCTTTCTGTTTCCAATTCATTAATAACTCTATTTAATTCATTTTGTGATCTTTCTTCTTTTACAGGGGTAATAAATATAGATGTATTAATATCTCCGAAAAGATATAAATCTCTAAATAATTCTGGGAAAGTACACATTCTAGGTAATTGCGAAACAAAAAAACTTCTTGCATATCTTTTAGTATTAGATATGATTTCTAAGTGATCTATATTACTAGCATCAATTCCAGATGGTGCTATTAATTCTTTAATGGTTTTCTTTCTTAAGAAACTAACCTTTTCTTTTTGTATTGGTTCTTCTTTAACAGTTTCTTTCTTTTTCCCAAACATTTTCTTTCCTCCTTATTTAGCTTGTTTTTTGTTTATAATTTCTTTAGCGTCCTCAACTACATCTTCCCCTAATATTTGTTCATTTTCGTCTAATAAATCTTTAGCCATTTCATCAATTAACTGATTCATTCTTTCTTCTTTTTGTTTTGCTCTTCTCAATTTATCTTGATTCATCATAGCTTCTACTGCTGCTTCATTTGCTTCAATATTTGCTTTTGCTTTAACTTCTGCATCTATTTCTTCCATTCTCTTGTCTAATACATTTTTAGCTGTTGAATATAATTCATCAACACCAGCTTTTAATGCTGTATCTAATTGATATGTTTCTGATTTATCTCTGTTATAAGCAATATATAATAGTTCTGCTAATTCTTCACTGTCTAATACTTTTCCTGCCACATCACATACTCCTAAAGAACTTATTAATGCTTGTGCTTTTGTATATAAGTCAGAAAAAGCCATATTTTTAATTTCTTCTTCATCATATCCTACATTTGTATTTTCTTCTGGAACATATGATATGATAACATAGTAATGTTTTTTCAAAATATTTTTATTTAAATTCATTTTTTCTGTATTATTTACAATATCTAACCCATATTCATATAAGTTTTGAGCTTTAACCAATTCAAATCTTGCATTATTAATTTCTCTTGCTGTATATCCTCCATCTGAATTCGTCATTGAATTATATTCCATTTGTTTTCTCATATATTCATTTCTTATGCTATTTACTCTTGTTTTATATCTACTAATACTACTTCCTAAATTGACTGTTCTTGTTTGAATATATAATTGTATCGGATATCTTAATGTATTTAAGAATTGTAAAAATCCTTGTTCCACACTATTTTTCTCTAATCCAGACATCAAATCATAATTAACACCTTGACACTCAATTACCATTATGTACTGTTTTCCATTTTTTCTGATTATCATATTATCTTCAACTTTATCAAATTCCATAAAACTAAAAATTGAATTTTTGCTATATTCAATATCTTTTTTAACATTTTTACTATTATCTGATAAATCAGCATTTCCTGTGTTTTTAGTTTTATTTTTACTTTTATCTTTCATCATTAATACGACAAGTATAACTAATAATATAAAGAACACACTTACTAATACTACTAAACTAATTGTTAAAAAGTTGCTTATTTGGTTATCACTCATGATTCATGTCCTCCTTTGTCCAAATATATACTCTATTTTTCTTTCTCTTAAAATTTATCCATCTTTTAGCAACATCATCAATATTTTCTCCACCAGTTTTTCTTGCAAATTCAAATTTTTTGTTGTCTGGTATTTTAAAAGTTCCTATTGAAAATCCGATTGCTCCGCACACGACATCAAAAATGATTCCCGCAAACTGCATTCCTAATGCGTTTAATATAAAATAAAATAGCAATCCTATTCCCATACCAACAATTGTATAAATTAAGGCTTTTGTAGAAAAAATATATAATATTCTACTTTCCCCTTTATAATTCCTAGGTATTTCATACGTTTTCATTTGTTTTTCACTCCTTTACATCCATTTCCACTTATATATAATTATAACATAAAAATTCCTTAAAAGTACATATATATACAAAAAAAAACATTTTTAATTATATTGTAATTGGAATGTAATACTTTTGTCATAATTATCTTATATTCTTCATTATTTTTTAATAAAAAATAGAACTTGGTTTTGAAATAAACCAAGTTCTATTTTTATATTTCTAAATTTTATTAGCCACCTAAAGTAGATGTAAAATTGAATACGAATGTTGCGATTGTTGATGCTGCAAATACAAATGCTGCACCAATGATATATGGTAATAATGTCTTTTTGTATTCTGCTTTTTCTTCAGCACTACCCATCATGTATTTTATACCTAAAACAACTAAAACAACAACTGATGCAATTGATCCAATAGTACTTACAATTTGAATAATTTGGTTACCTACTTTTTCAATAGAACTAACAGATGCTCCTGAACCAGTATATGAACCTGGTGCAACTCCTGATGTTGCTGCATTAACAGTTGCTGTTAATGCTATTAATAATATCATCGCAACTAATAATATTTTTACAGTTTTTTTCATGGCTTTTCCTCCTTTTATTTGTATATTCATTTGTTTTTTAGGTAATTTTATTATAGCACATCTAAATATTTATTGCAAATTGGTAAATAATATTTGCTATACTTGATGCAGCAAATATAAATGCTGCTCCTATTAGATAAGGTAACATTGTTTTCTTATAATCTGCTTTTTCCTCAACACTACCTACCATATATTTTATACCTAAAACAATAATAACAATAACAGATAATATGGAACCTATTGTACTTACAATTCGAACAATCTTGTTACCCGCTGTTTGTACAGTTAAAGTTCCCGCTGTATTTCCAGAAAGGTTTCCTATTGTAAAAGCTCTAGCTACATTTTCCGGTAAACACATATATATTAATATACTAAGTATTACAATACTTATCATTATTTTTAAAAATTTTTTTATTTTCATATATCTACTCCTTATTGAATCATATTTATAACCAATTTCCAGATTGTAAAAGCTCCAAATACGACTACACAAGATACTATATATGCTGGTAATGTTTGCTTAATATCCGCTTTTTCTTCTGAAGTCGCTAACATATATTTTATACCTAGAACCATTCCTACAATTACTGCTATAATCATACTAATTCCTAATAGTACATTATATAAAAAGTCAGATGTATTAGATAAGGCTGTATCATCAATGGTTGTATTAACACCAGCCTGTCCTCCCCCTTTATCTAAAAAATTATCGGCTCCTGTAAATATCTCATCAATAGATAAAGCTTGTACATTTGTTGGATATACAGCTATAAGAAATAGACTTAAGATACATATACAGATTATTATTTTTCTCATATATTTCCTCCCTCCATTTCTTTTTTAAAAACCTCCTATGATATCTATTACAATTCCTAGAATATTTGTTATTCCAAAAAGTAATACTGCCCCAATAAGGTATGGCTTTAATGTTTGTTTATATTCTGCTTTTTCTTCCACGCTTCCTGTTACATATTTAATACCAATTATGATTAATGCAATAACAGAACTAACTGACCCAATAATTTGTACAACACCAATAATCTTATTTCCTATATGTTCCAATTTACTTGCACCACTTACACTATTGGTTGAGGATGGTTTATAATGTTCTGGGTTAAATGCGGTTGCTGCTTGTACTACCTGACTCATAAAAAGAATACATAATATAAAAATAATACATATCACAATTAATTTCTTTTTATTTATTTTCATTTCCACCCTCCTATCTTCATCATATATGATATATTTTCAAACTTTCATTTACTACTTAATTTAATTATACCTTATTTTTTTACAATTCGCAATATATTTTTATAGTAAACCATTTCTATCTTAATATAAAAAATTATTTTTGTAAATATCTATTTGTCGAATTTACGCAAAAAAATAATATAAAGTGTAAATACTTTATATTATTTTGGCGGAGATGAGAGGGTTCGAACCTCCGCGCCCCTTTCGGGACCTAACTGTTTAGCAAACAGTCCCCTTCACCACTTGGGTACATCTCCATATAAACTTATTTATAAATAAAAGTTAGATATTCTTACTCTATCTAACTCTTATGTTATTGGCGGAGAGGGTGGGATTCGAACCCACGGTACGCTATTAACGCACGCCAATTTTCAAGACTGGTGCCATAAACCAACTCGACCACCTCTCCATGTCTCAAAGACATTTTTTATATTAACATATTTTTAAGGATTTTGTCAATACTTATTTGAATTTATTATGAATTATTTTTTCTTTACTTATTCATATATTTCAAATCCTTCTATTTCTCCAACATATTTTTTCGTATTTTTTATATACTCTTTTACTTTTTCGCTTTCTTGATAAATGCTTTTATCTTCATTTTTATAAATTAAAAATTGTACATTTGTCATATTGTCTACTTTTTCTATTAATCCATCTTCTCCCTTTATGCCAAGATTTCCCTTAAAAGGTAAATCAAAATCACCATTATTCCTTTTCAATGGTATCATATACAATGCTGCTCGATTAGAAAAAACAATTACATTTTTTTCATTTTCTTCTATATATTGAATAACTTTTTCATTTTTTTGAAAATCTTCTTTTCCCATCATACCACCAAAAAAAGCATCTTCCCACGAATATGGATAACTCTCATTGGTTATCATAGATATCCAAGTATACATATTAAAGCTTGAAAAAATAATCATTCCTAAAATAATGATAATATCTACAATTTTTGCTATTTTTCTTATTCCTTTTCCAAAATCTTTTAACAATATATACAACATATATACAATATTTATTATCGTTAAATATGTTCCCATAATAATATGTGTCCAATTAAAGATAGGATAGCATAAAATAGACAGCATTATTGAAAATATTAGTAAAATCTTAATGTTTTCTTTTTCTTTATCTGAAACCAATTTCTTCTTTATAAAAAATATACTTAAACCTATATTAATAATTATAACGCTTAGCATAAAAGCAATTCCTGAAATATCAAAAATTAAATTTTCATTTGCAAATTCTAATATACCACCTAAAGTATAGTTAAAGAAATTGAATAAGTTATTGTCTAATATTAAATATATAATGAAAGCAATTCCTCCCACTAATATAACACTCATATATTTCAAAATTTTCTTTAATTTTTCTTTTATAGAAATTTTATCTATACTCAAATATATCAAATTCCCTATTAAATAATATATACCAATATTCTGTTTTGTTAATGTAATCAAAATTGTTATAATCGCTTGTATAAATACATTATTTTTCGTTTTTTCATTAATCAAATAATAAACCCCTATAACAAAAAATAATAAAGCCATTGTATTATAATTAAAACAAATTCTAATTAGTAAAAAGAATTGTTGTAACATGATAAAAAAAACAGCCAATAAGGAAAGCGATTTTGATAAGTTCAATTTTTTTAAAATTTTGTATGTGTATAAAAACAATATCGCCATCATAATACAGTTAGAAATTCTAAATACACATAGGTTTGCTCCTAATATATGAAATATCGCTTCAGCTATCCAAAAAAAGAATGGTGTTATAATTACATTAATTTCTTGATATATTTTGAATCCATTGTACATTTTATATACATTTTGAAAATTCCATATTTCATCACTTGCTTCTAGATATATATTTAGTCCAATACCTAAGGAAATAAGAAAAAATAATATAAAAACAATTATATTATCTTTTTCTTTAAGTTTATTTATTATATTTTTCATTGTTCCCTAACCTTATATATTTGTTTATTTTCTATCGCTTTTTGTATAGCTTCTCCTTCTTCCTCAGAAATCGTATATTTTGATTTGCCATTTTCTACAGGTTTTGCATATATATTTGACATTTCTCTAGAATAGATACCATTTAAAACAACACCATTATTTTTTTCATCTAACATGGCTAGTGCAAAACTCAAATCACTTCCTGTATCTTTAAAAGCATTATATCTAACAATTCCTATTTTTTGAATACAAGTATCCATGTTTGCATCTATGGCATCCACTAAGTTTTTGATTTCCGCATTTTGTTTTTCCACTCTTTCTACTCTATACATATAATTCTCTAAATCTTCTTCTATATTTTCTCCATTTCCTAATTTTTGTAAAAAAGTTTTATAATTTTTATTGATAGAGTGAAGTCTTACTAACATGATAAGAAATCCTAGAAACAGAATACACAACACAATACCATTTATTATTAGAAAAGTATCTGTCCTCAAAAACTCTAACATTGCCTCCATCCAATCACCTTCCTTATTTTATTAAATTTAATATTCTTTCTAAATCATCATTAGATGTATATTCTATAATAATTTTTCCCCTTCTCTTTCCTGCATCTAGTCTTACTTTAGAGCCAAAGAAACTTTGAAAATTATCTTCTATGCTTTTATACAATATATGGTTTCTATCTGATTCTTCTTTTGTCTCTTTTACTCTTGCCTTTTTCTCAACTTGTCTAACTGTTGCACCTCTTTCTAACATTTGTACAGCTGTTTTATATTGCTTTTCTGGATCTGTAATGGCAAGTAATGCTTTACAATGTCCTTCTGTCAATTTTCCTTCTTTTGCCATTTCTAATACTCTAGGCTCTAAATTTAAAATTCTAACAATATTCGCAATTGTACTTCTTCCTTTACCTAATTTTTTAGCTACTTCTTCTTGTGATAATCCATAATTGTCTATCAAAGTTCTAACACCTAATGCTTTTTCATAAGGATTTAAATCTTCCCTTTGCATATTTTCTATTAGTGAAATTTCAGAATTAATTCTTTCATTATCTTCTCTTATAATTGCTGGAATTTCCGTTAATCCTGCTATTTTAGAAGCTCTCCATCTTCTCTCTCCTGCAACAATTCCATAATATCCATCTTTTTTGGTTACTACAATTGGTTGTATTAATCCATATTCTTTTATAGATTCTGCTAATTCCTCTAAAGCTTCTTGATCAAAATTCTTTCTTGGTTGATCTCTATTAGGTTCAACTTCTGTAACTTTCAAATTTTTTAATATATCATTTTCTTGCATTTGTTCTTCTTCTGGTGCTGGTCCAAATAAAGCATCCAATCCTTTTCCTAATCCTGACATTTTAGCCATTTGTATCTCCTCCTTTTTATTCTATATCATATGTTTCGCTTTTTTCTCTTCTTCATTCATTTTTAAAAATTCCTTTGCAAATTTCACATATGCTTTTGCCCCTTTTGATCTAGGATCATATTCTGTAATTGGCATTCCATAACTTGGTGCTTCACTTAATCTTACATTTCTTGGTATAACTGTTTTATATACTTTATCATTAAAGTATTTTTTTACTTCTTTCACAACTTGGTTTGACAAGTTTGTTCTTATATCATACATCGTAAGTAAAGCGCCTTCTACCATAATATTTTTATTTAAATGTTTTTTTACTAAATTTACAGTATTTAACAATTGTCCTAATCCTTCTAATGCAAAATATTCACATTGTACCGGAATCAATACACTATCTGAAGCAGTAAATGCATTTAATGTAATCAACCCTAATGATGGTGGGCAATCTATAAAGATGTAATCAAAAACATCTTTTACTTCCTCTAGTTTTTCTTTCAATCTTTGTTCTCTTGACATCATAGATACTAACTCTACTTCTGCTCCTGCCAAATTCATATTTGAAGGACATAATAATAAGTTTTTTATGACAGTTTTTTGAAGTGCTTGTTTTATTTCTGTATCATTTACTAAAATATCATAAGTAGAAAATTCTACTTCTTTTTCGATTCCTAATCCACTTGTTGCATTTCCTTGAGGATCTGCATCTATTAGTAATACTTTTTTTCCTTTTTTTGCTAATATTGTACTTAAATTAACAGTTGTCGTTGTCTTACCAACGCCTCCTTTTTGGTTTGCTACTGATATTACCTTTCCCAAAATCTTCGCCTCCATTTTTAGTTAATATTTACTCTTTAGTTTGTTTATATTCTATAATAATCATATATAAATATAAAAAAAAAGTCAATAAAAATTCACAATTTTTTTGACTTTTTTTATTTCATTTTTTCATTTTTAGTAAAGTGGCTCTTTTGATGGAATTCCAGGCTTTCTAGGATATTTACTAGGTGTATTTTTCGTTTTTTCTATTAAAATTAGATTTCTTTTATTGTCACTTTTAGGCAATGTAAATTCTTCTATATTAACAATTTCTCCACCTAATATTTTTATTGATTTTTTACTTTTTGAAATTTCATCACTAACTTCAGAGCCTTTCATACATATTGCTCTTCCTTTTACTTTTACCATTGGCAGCATATATTCTGATAAAGTTGTTAGATTGGCCACAGCTCTCGATGTAGCTACATCATACTTTTCTCTATATTGTTTATTTTTTGCATATTCCTCTATCCTAGCATGTACTGCATTTATATTTTCTAATCCCAGTTCTTTTATTACTTCATCTAAGAATTTAATTCTTTTATTCAAAGAATCCAATAAAGTAATTTTTAAATCTTCACGCAAAATTTTTATTGGTATCCCTGGAAAGCCTGCTCCAGTTCCAATATCTATCACAGATTCATTTGGTTTTATATATGGAATAATGGTTAAAGAGTCGATAAAATGTTTCAAGATGATTTCTTTAGGTTCAACAATTGCTGTTAAATTTATCTTTTCATTCCATTCTATTAGCAAATTCATATATTGATAAAATTTTTGCAATTGTTCCTCTGTAAACACAATATCAATTTCTTTTCCATAATCTATCATTAAATCAGAAAATTCTTGGATATTCATTTCTTATTTCCTTTCGCTATTTTTTTCTTCTTTTAATTGTTGCAAATATATTAAAAGTACAGATACATCAGCAGGCGAAACCCCTGATATTCTAGATGCTTGTCCTATTGAATGTGGTTTGAATTTATTTAATTTCTGTCTTCCTTCCAAGCTAATTCCTTTGATTTTTTCATAATCCACATCATCTGGTAATATTTTTTCTTCTAATTTTTTAAATTTTTCTACTTGTGCTTCTTGTAATTTAATATATCCTTCATATTTTAGTTGAATTTCTACTTCTTCTTGTTCTTGCCTTGAAAGTTCAGGTCTATTTTTATCTATTTTGCTTAAACTTTGATAAGTTAGCTCTGGTCTTTTTAATAATTCTGCCATCTTTGTTCCTGTTGTTAATGCCGAAGTTCCTTGTTCTACTAAAAACTTATTTACTTCCTCTGTTGGTTTTACTACCAAATGTTGTAATCTTTCCTTTTCTTTTTCTATATTTTCTTTTTTCTTCAAAAACTTTTGATATCTTTCTTCTGATATTAATCCAATTTCATGTCCAATTGTTGTCAATCTTAAATCTGCATTATCTTGCCTTAGAAGTAACCTATATTCTGCTCTAGAAGTCATCATTCTATATGGTTCATTGGTTCCTTTTGTAGCAATATCATCAATTAATACACCAATATATGCTTGAGATCTATCTAATATTAATGGTTCTTTTCCTTTTATTTTTTGTACTGCATTAATTCCTGCAATTAATCCTTGTGCTGCTGCTTCTTCATATCCAGATGTTCCATTAATTTGTCCTGCCATAAATAGTCCATCAATTCCTTTATATTCTAAGGATAATTTTAAATTTGATGGGTCTATACAATCATATTCTATCGCATATGCAGGTCTTGTAAATTCTGCATGTTCTAAACCTGGTATTGTTCTATAAAGAGCAATTTGTACATCTTCTGGAAGTGAAGAACTCATTCCTTGTATATACATTTCCTCTGTATCTAATCCTACTGGTTCTACAAAAGCTTGATGTCTTGGTTTATCACTAAATCTTACCACTTTATCTTCTATTGAAGGACAATATCTAGGCCCTGTTCCTTCAATTTTTCCTGCATATAATGGTGATCTATGTAAATTATTTCTTATAATCTCATGTGTTTTTTCATTGGTATATGTCAAATAACAATCTACTTGTTTAAAATCTTTGGGTTCATCTTCAAAAGAAAAAGCTTCTATTCCTTGATCTCCTTTTTGAATCTCCATTTTACTAAAATCAATACTTCTTCTATTAATTCTAGCTGGTGTTCCTGTTTTAAATCTTACCAAAGGAATTCCTAAGTTTTTCAAAACATCTGATAATTTATTTGCCGCAGCTACACCATCAGGTCCACTTTCTTTTGAATATTCACCTATAAAAATTTTTCCTTTTAGATATGTACCTGTTGCTAAAATAACTGCTTTTACATGGTAAACAGCACCAACATCTGTTTTAATCGCTTTTACTGTTCCATTGTCAACGATGATATCTACTATCTCCCCTTGTTTTACTTCTAGATTTTCTTGTTTCTCTAAAGTATGTTTCATTTCAGCTTGGTATTTTTTTCTATCAGCCTGTGCCCTTAAAGAATGTACAGCTGGTCCTTTCGAAGTATTTAACATTTTTATTTGTATCATAGTTTTATCAATATTCTTTCCCATCTCTCCACCTAGAGCGTCAATTTCTCTGACTAAATGTCCTTTAGAACTTCCTCCGATATGTGGATTACATGGCATATTTGCAATTGCTTCCAAGCTAATTGAAAATATCAAAGTCTTCATTCCTAATCTTGCTGCTGCAAGCGCTGCTTCACATCCAGCATGTCCTGCCCCAACAACAGCTACATCATAATCTCCCGCATTATATTCCATTTTTCTCTCCTTTTTTATTTCCGTGTGAAACAGAAAGTTTTGTTTTGTTCTCTTTTTATTTTAAATTTTACTTTTTAGTAAAGCCATTTTTTTGTGTATTGCCTTTTTATCAATCATTTGTTTTGCGAACATTGTATACATAAAGTTTCTTTTTTATGTATCGATATGCTAAAGTTTGCTATTCTTCTGGCTTTGCTCGATTTTTGTTCGCCCCTTGTTTACTTTGATTGATGAGTAAATTTTTTAAACTTTTTTGTTCTTTGTTTACTTTTCTATTTTCATCCCCACTATTTTTGTACTTTTTTCTTTTACCTTATTGTTTTTTCGTAGTTTCACATTTTTATTTTACATATATTTTTATTATTTACTTTTATTTGCTTTCAAAATTCGTTTTAAGCTTGTTTTTGTATTTTAGTATAAAATTATACTGCTTGCAATTATTTTCTGCTTATTTTTGATTTTCGTTCGTCGCTAGTAACTTTATTTTCCTAAGCAGAACTTTGAAAAAATTTCATTAATGATATCTTCTGTTACAAATTCTCCAGTAATATTTCCTAAATCTTCTAAAATCTGTTTTATATAAACAGTAACAATATCAATTGGCATTTTTTCTTTCATCGTTTCTTTAGTCTTTTTTATACTTTCAATTGCTTGATGAATTAAATTTTTATGTCTTATATTTGTAATAACCAAATCATTATCTATATTAATCTCATTTATTTCAAATAATTTTGTAATTTCTGCATATACATCATCAATACCAATATTATTTAGTGCAGATATTTCTAAAATACTATCTGTTACCTCTCTAAAATCTTTATCTTCTTTATGTAATTTTTGCTGCAAATCTATTTTATTTAGTAAAATAATAACCTTTTTGCCTTTTATAATCTCTAAGATTTCTTTATCTTCTTTTGATAATGGTTTAGAAGCATCGAAAATAGCAATGATTAAGTCTGCATTTTTGGCGATTTCTTTTGATTTATGAATTCCTATTTTTTCTACTTCATCTTTTGCATTTCTAATACCTGCTGTATCAATTAGTTTTAAAGGAATTCCATTTATATTTACAAATTCTTCTATGGTATCTCTTGTTGTTCCTTCAAATTCAGTTACAATTGCCCTATCTTCTTTTAAAATCCTATTTAAAAGAGAAGATTTTCCTGCATTTGGTTTTCCTATAATCGCTGTTTTTATTCCTTCTTTTAATATTTTTCCATTATCAAAACTTTTTTCAAGTTTATTTAGCTTATTTTCTACACTATCTAGCATATTTATAATTTCATTATTGGTCACTTCTTCTACATCATATTCTGGATAATCAATCGCTACTTCTATATTCACCATAACATCCAATATTTCTTGTTTAATAGCTGAGATTTCTTTAGATAATCCACCTTCTAATTGCTTTATCCCTGCTTGTACTTCCTTTTCACTTTTAGCATTTATGACATCAATAACA
This sequence comes from uncultured Clostridia bacterium, assembly GCA_944389225.1. Taxonomy (GTDB): domain Bacteria; phylum Bacillota; class Clostridia; order TANB77; family CAG-508; genus CAG-269. Next base: position 52,168 of record CALXLP010000004.1, read on the forward strand.
GATTCTGCTTGTGTTAAATCAATTCTGCCGTTTAAAAAAGCTCTTTTAGTAAATTCTCCTGGTTCAGCTAGTTGTGCTCCATTTTCTAAACATAGTTCTAATATTTTTTTCATAACAACATTTCCACCATGTGAGTTAATTTCACACATATTCTCTGTTGTATAGCTCATAGGCTCTTTAAAATAAGAAACTAAAACTTCATCAATTATTTTTTCATTTTCTATGATATGTCCATATTTCATAGTATATCCTTTTATTTCTTCTATGCTTTCTTGTTTCTTTGGTTTAAATATTTTTTCTAATATTTCAAAGCAATTTTTCCCACTCATTCTAATGATCCCGATTCCTCCAATCCCGAGGAGCCGTAGATATAGAAGCAATTGTACTCATGAAATTCACCTCTCTTTTTTATCAATCATGATTATATCATATTATGTCAATTTTTAAAATACTTATTAGAAAATTGTCTGTTTTTGTCTTTATAAAAAGTAAAAAAGAGGTCATAGGCAATTTATACAACTCCGTATAAAATTTGACCTTTGACCTCAAATTTTTATTTTATTTTTTTAAAGAAATGACAATTCTTCTATTAGGTTCTTCTCCTATGCTTTCTGTCTGTACTTTATCATTTTGTTGTAATTTACTATGAATAATTTTTCTTTCATATGCTTGCATAGGCTCCAATTTAACAGGTTTTCTTGTTTTTATTACTGTCTTTGCTACCTTTTCTGCAAGTTCTTCTAATGTTTTTTCTCTTTTTGCTTTATATCCTTCGATATCTAAAATTACTCTAACTTTTTTGTCTATATCTTTTCCTGCGATTGCTGATAATATATTTTGGAAAGCATATAATGTCTCTCCCCTATATCCTATTAAAAAGCCTAAATTTTCATTTGATATTTCTACATTTAAACCTGTTTTATCTTTATGAATTACATATGTTGTATTTTCAGGTAATTCTTTTATAATTTCTTCCATAAAGTTTTTTACATTTTCTTCTGCTTTTTCTTGTTCTTCTTCAGATAATTCAATGATTTTTTTAGGTTTAATTTCTTTCTTTTCTGTTTTATCTTCTTTTAATGTCATTTCTACTTTTACAACTCTTGGTGCTAAAATACTAAAAAAGCTTCTTTTTTCTTCGTTCTCTAATACTTTAATCTCTACTTTATCCTTTGAAACTCTTAATTGTTTTAATCCATTTTCTATTGCTTCATTTGTCGTTCTTCCTTCTGAAATAATTGTTTTTTCCATCTTGCTATTCCTCCTCAGTTTTAATTACTTTATTTAAAATCAATCTTTCCATAATCATCAAAATATTATTTGTTAACCAATATAAAGCTAATCCTAATGGTGCAATCATTGCAACAGATACAGACATTAATGGCATAAACCATGACATCATTTTATTTGTTTGCATTACAGCATCCATTTCGTTTTTCTCTTCTTCTGGAACTAGTTCCTTTCCTGTTGTTCCGTCTATTGGAACACTTTCTTTCGCTTTTTTTTGATCCTTTTGTTGCATTGATGTTGACAATTTTATTGATATAAAAGAAGAAACAATATACAATACTGGGATAATATATACTGTGATATCTGTTAAATTTTGTTGTGGTACTTTACTTAAGTCTAATCCTAAAAAATTCATTTCTAGATTTGCTCTATCAATATATTCATCTTCTGGATTTTGTTCTTTCAAGAATTCATATTCTCTAATAATATCAATTTCTGGATAAGCTGTGCTTACGGCTTTGCCACTTTCCTGTAATTGTGTAATATAATTATTCATATTCTCTTCAGGTATATTTTGCATATATGTTAATGGTGATCTTACTAAATAAAAAATTGAAAATAAAAGAATAATTTGTATAATTGCCGTTAAACAACCACTAAATGGACTCATTTTTTCTGTTTTATATAATTCCATCATTTCTTGATTCATTTTTTCAGGATTATTTTTATATTTAAATTGAATAACTTTCATCTTTTCCTGAATTTTCGCTGTCTTTTTCATGGTTCTTTGCTGTTTGACTGAAAATGGAATAAATAAAATCTTTATAAAAATGGTAAAAATAATAATGGCTAACCCATAATTATTTATAAATCCATATATAAAAGCTAATAAATAGCCAAAAATATTTGCAAAAAATTGAAACATTCTGCTTCCTCCTAGTTTTACTTTAATGGATCATATCCACCTTTTGAGAAAGGATTACATTTAAAAATCCTTTTTACTGATAGAAAGCCACCTTTTATTGTGCCATATTTTTCTATTGCTTGTTTTGCATATTCTGAACACGTAGGATAATATTTGCATCTGATATTTTTCTGTTCTAACCAACAAGATATATGTTTTTGATAAAAATTAATTAAGAAAATAAGTATTTTTTTCATATGATTCCTCTAAAAATATTCTAGCATCTTTAAATACTTTTTTCATATCTTTTTCCACATAATCATAGCAAGCTTGTCCTATTTCTTGTTGTTTTTTCCAAATAAAAATAATATCATACCCTATTTTTATGTGTTCTTCTATTTGTTTATAATTTTCTCTTATTATTCTTTTCACATAGTTTCTTTTAACTGCTTTTCCTAATTTAGAACTAATTGCAATTCCTAAAAAATTAATATTTTTATTATTTTTCCTTATGAAAATTGCAATATACTTTCCAGAATAATATTTTCCTCTGTTTAAAACATTTTTAAATTCATAGTTCTTCTTTAACATTTTCGTTTTTTTCATTTTTTAGTCCTTTCTTCTCAGAAAAGCAAAGATTATGAAAAAAGATAACCTGATTTATTTTTAAAAGGCTCGCTTTTTGCGGCCTTTTTCAATAAATTATAAATTTAATATATTAAATTAAGCACTTAATTTTTTTCTACCTTTTGCTCTTCTTGCTTTTAATATATTTTGTCCAGATCTTGTTTTCATTCTTTTCATAAATCCGTGTTCTTTCTTTTCTTGTCTATTTTTTGGTTGATATGTTCTTTTCATCTACTCGCACCTCCTATTGATTTTTATATATATACATTCCAAAAATGGAAAATATTTGCTAAATTTTAAATAAGCATATCGATTATACCCCAAAACAAATGCAATTGTCAAGAGTATTTCTATTTTTTTATCATTTTGCTATTTTATTCAAATTTTTTGTCTTTTTTTGTAATATTTTTGTAAAAAAGCCTTAGTTTTCCACAGTTTTTTATCTTGTTTTCCACAGTAAAAAAATTTTTTCCACAATTGTATTGACTTATTTTATATAATTTTGTTATGATATGAAAAGCATAAAAAATATTCATTTTTTGTTGAAAATACTTAAATTTTTGTTCGTATAAAAAACGAATTTCATTACAGAAATATTACAATATTATCAACATTTGTGGATAACTTTGTGGATAACTTTTAAAAAGAAGGGATGATGAAATGGCAATTGATAAAGAAGAATTAGTTGCAAAAATAAAAGAACTATTAAAACCAGAAGTAACAAAAATATCTTATGATACTTGGATTTTACCTTTAGACATAAGAAGTATTGATGGTGATAATATTGTTTTTACAACAATTTCAGAATTTCAAAAAGACTTTATAGAAAATAAGTACAGAAGTTTAATTTTTAATACATTACGATATATAACCAATAAAGATTGGACATTTTCTGTTATTGATCTATCAAAAGAAGAACAAAATGATGAAATTGTAATTAAAGATAACTCTAATGCAAACACAGCTGAAGTAGAAACAAATAAATCAACATTAAATCCAAAATATACATTTGAAACTTTTGTTGTTGGAAATAGTAACCGTTTTGCTCATGCAGCAGCTTTAGCAGTAGGAAATGAACCAGGAAAAGCATACAATCCATTATTCTTATATGGTGGTGTTGGTTTAGGAAAAACCCACTTAATGCATGCAATTGGAAATCGCATTTTGGAAAATAATAGTAAAATGAATGTATTATATGTAACTTCAGAAAAATTTACCAATCAATTAGTAAATGCTATTAAAGATAATAAAAATGAGGTTTTCCGCAATAAATATAGAAGTATTGATGTACTTTTAATAGATGACATTCAATTTATAGCAGGAAAAGAACGTATTCAAGAAGAATTTTTCCACACATTTAATTCTTTATACGAAGATGGAAGACAAATTATCATATCTAGTGATAAGCCACCAAGAGATATTCAATTTCTAGAAGATAGGTTAAAATCTAGATTTGAATGGGGATTATTAGCTGATATTTCTTGTCCAGACTATGAAACACGTTTAGCTATTTTAAGAAAAAAAGCACAAGATGAAAATATTTTAATAGACGATTTTATCTTATCTGATATCGCAAATAAAATTGATTCAAACATAAGAGAATTAGAAGGAGTCTTTAATAAAATCGTTGCAAGAGCTTCATTAATTCATAGTCCAATCACAATTGAACTTGCTGAAAACATTATCAATGAATTCAAATATGAAAGTGAAAAAGTAATATCTTGTGATTTTATAAAAGAAACTGTTGCAAAATATTTTAGTATTAATAAAGATGATTTGTCAGGAAATAAACGTTCAAATGATATTGCCTTTCCAAGGCAAATTGCTATGTATCTTTGCAGAGAAATTGCCAATATGTCTTTTCCTCAGATAGGAGTAGACTTTGGAGGTAGAGATCATTCTACAGTTATGCATGCTTGTAAAAAAATAGAAAAAGAAATAAAAGAAAAAAGTAATACAAAATTAATTGTGGATAGTGTGAAAAATATAATTATAAATGGAAAACAATAAGAAATTTGCACTTTGAAAATACATTTTTGAAATTTGTGTTTGATAGAATGCTTGTTCTTAAAAAGATAATCTTTCTATTCTTACGGAACAGCTAAAAAGAATATCCACAGCCTCATGTTAATAAGCTGTTAAAAATCTGTTTATAACTAAGTTTTACACAATTGTAACAAAAAGGTGTGGATTATTTTTCAAGTTTTCCACTAAATTATAAACAGTAATTTTACTAGGGATTGTGACTATCAACATAGTTTTCCACAGTTTCCACAATGCCTAATACTATTACTACTAAAAATATTATATATATTTATAAGGAGGAATCGCTATGAAGATTGTTTGTTATAAAGACAAACTTATTAAAGCATTGAATTCCGTAGTAAAAGGTGTAGCTTCTAAAACTACAATGCCTATATTAGAAGGAATTCTAATTCAAACAAATGATAATGAAATAAAATTAACAACCTATGATTTAGAAATAGGAATAGAATATGTAATGGAATGTGAAGTACTTGAACAAGGAAGTACAGTTGTAAATGCTATTATGTTTAGCGAAATTATTAGAAAATTACCAGATACAGAAATAAAAATATCTTTAAATTCAAATAACTTATTAGAAATTGAATGTGAAGGTTCTTTATACAAATTAGCTACAATGAATCCTGAAGAATTTCCAGAATTACCAAAAATAGAAGTAGAAAATTCTATTGAAATTGATCAAAATGTATTAAAAAATATGATAAGAAGAACAATTTTTGCAGCAAGTACAGAAGAAAGTAGACCAATTTTTACAGGTTGTTTATTCGAAATTGAAAATAATAAATTAAGTTTAGTAGCTGTAGATGGTTTTAGATTAGCTTTAAGAAAAGTATTTTTAACAAAGCAAAGTAATGATTTTAGTGCAGTTATTCCAGGAAAGACATTAATCGAGTTAAATAAAATTATTACAGATTCATTTGAACCAATAAAAATGGGAGTTTCTAAGAATCAAGCATTATTTGAAATGGATAATTGTAAAATCGTTACAAGAATCTTAGATGGTGAATTTTTAAATTATAAAAATGTTATTCCAAATACATGGGAAACAAGGATTAAAGTAAATAAAAATAGTATACAAGATAGTTTTGAAAGAATTAGTTTAATTTCTTCATCTTCAGTAGAAAAAGAGAAGAAATATCCTGTAAAAGTACAGGTAGATATAGGAAAAGTAACAATTTTATGTACAAATCAAACAGGAGATGCGAAAGAAGAGTTATATGTTTCAACAGAAGGAAAGAATTTGGAAGTAGGATTTAATCCAAAATATTTCTTAGATAGTTTAAAAGCAATTGATGATGAAGAAGTATATATAGAATTTGGAAGTAGTATATCTCCATGTTTAATAAAATCAGTGGAAAATAATGATTATGTATATATGATTTTACCAATTAGATTAAAAGAGGATTAAAGGTGGAAGTAGTTCTACCTTTAATATTTTTTATAGTTATCCACTTTTTATGAAAAGATTGTGGATAAAGTGAATGAAAAATATAGTATAAATTTTTAATATATAATAAGAAATATAAAAAAACAAATTTAGATAAAAATAGAAAAAAATAGTAAAAAAAAGAATAAATTAAAAAAAAATAGAAAATAAGAGATTTTAATATATTAATATTAAAACAAGAAAAAACAAAATGAAAAAAATAGCAAAAAAAAGAATAAATTAGAAAAAAATAGAAAAACAAAGAAAAAACAAATATTTTTTAAAAACAAAAAATTAATAAAAAATATTAAAAAAGAAAATAAAATATAAAAAAATAATAAACAAAAAAATAAATATTTTTAACTTAAAAATAATAAAATAAAAAATAATTAATTATTAAATTTATTAAAAATAATAAAAAAAGAAATAAAAATAAAAAATAATATAAAATAAATTAAAAAAATAATTAAAAAATGAAGCATGAAAATCAAAAATAAGGCGATTTTATTTTTTGGTAATATAATTTTATATCTAAAATAAATAAAAAAATAAAAAAAATAATTAAAAAAATAAAAAAATGTAAAAAAAATAAAGCGTGAAAATCAAAAATAAGCCAATTTTATTTTTTAGTAATATAATTTATATAAAAAAATAATAAAGATTTTTATATAAAATAGTAAAAAAAGAAAAAAATAGAAATAAAGAGAAAATCAAAAATAATAAAGTTATACACAAATGGAGAGTAATATGTGGATAAGTAAAATTAGTTTAAACAATTTTAGAAATTATGAAAATGAAATAATTGAATTAAATAAAAATTTAAATGTATTTTATGGTGAAAATGCACAAGGAAAAACCAATATAATTGAAAGTATTTTTTTGTGTAGCATGGGAAAATCGTTTAGAGCAAAAAAAGATGTGGAAATGATTCAATTAGGAAAAGAAAAAGCAAGTATAGAAATTTTATACGAAAAATCTGATCGATGTGGAAAAATAAAAATTGATTTATCTAATAAAAAAAATATATTTTTAAATGGAATAAAATTAAAAAAATTAAGTGAATTATTAGGCAATATAAATGTAGTTATTTTTACTCCTGATGATATTCATATCTTAAAGGGGGGACCACAAAATAGAAGAAGATTTTTAGATATTATGATAAGCCAGTTGAAACCAAACTATATGTATAATTTAAATTTATATTTAAAAACAATAGAACAAAGAAATAATTATTTAAGACAAATTAGAGAAGAAAATAAAAGTGAAGAACTATTAGATATATGGGATGAAAAATTAATAGAATATGCAGAAAAAATATGTGGATATCGAAAAGAGTTTATCAAAAAAATACAGGAAAAAATAATAAAAATTCATAAGGAAATAACAGATAATAAAGAAGAATTAAAAATTGAGTATCTTACAGATTGTGAAGATAAAGAAAAGTATAGGAAATTATTAAAAGAAAGAAGAAAGTTAGATATTATAAAAGGATATACAACAAAAGGAATTCATCGAGATGATTTTACAATATCTATAAATGATAAAGATTTAGGGACATATGGATCCCAAGGACAACATCGAACAGCAATATTATCTTTAAGAATGGCAGAGTTAGATATTATATATGATGAAATTGGAGAATATCCAATATTATTATTAGATGATTTTATGTCAGAATTAGATGAAAAAAGAAGAAAACATTTATTAGAGAAAATTGAAAATATACAAGTGATTATCACTTGTACCGATAAAATAAAGCTTGAAAATAAAAATATTTTAATATATAATGTAAAAGACGGAAAAGTAAGAAAAGAAAATCAAGAGTTTTAGGAGGAGACACAAATGGAAAAATATAATCATAAGTATGGGGCAGAACAAATACAAGTATTGGAAGGGCTTGAAGCCGTAAGAAAAAGACCAGGAATGTATATAGGAAGTACATCTATCAGAGGACTTCATCATTTAGTATATGAAATTGTAGACAATGGTGTAGATGAGGCACTTGCGGGATATTGTACTGAAATTAATGTTATTATAGAAAAAGGAAATGTTATTTGTGTAACAGATAATGGTAGAGGTATACCAGTAGAAATACATCCAAAAACACATATATCAACAGCAGAAACGGTATATACTGTTCTACACGCTGGAGGAAAATTTGGTGGAGATAGTGGATATAAAGTATCAGGAGGATTACATGGTGTTGGTGCATCGGTAGTAAATGCTTTATCTACTTGGGCAGAAGTAACCATAAAAAGAGATGGTGGACTTTATCAAATGTCTTTTGAAAAAGGAAAAACAGTAAAAAAACTAGAAAGAATTGGAGATGCAGAAGGAACTGGTACTAAGGTTAGATTTTTAGCAGATGATACGATATTTGAAAGTTTAGAATATGAATATGAAGTATTGGAAAAAAGATTTAGAGAAATTGCATTTTTAACAAAAGGATTGAAGATTACAATAGAAGATCAAAGAGAGGAAACACCAAAAAAAGCTGAATTTTGTTATGAAGGTGGTTTAATATCTTTTGTAGAGTATTTAAATAAAAATAAAGAAAAGTTACATAAAACACCAATTTATATAGAAAAAGATGGAGAAGTACCTGTAGAAATTGCAATACAATATACATCAAGTTATTCAGAAAATATATATACATTTGTAAATAACATCAATACAATTGAAGGGGGAACTCATCTAGAAGGATTTAAAAGAGCTTTAACAAAGGTTATGAATGATTATGCAAGAAGTCATAACATATTAAAAGAAAAAGACAACAATTTACAAGGGGAAGATATTAGAGAAGGAATAACAGCAGTAGTATCTGTAAAAGTAAAAGAACCTCAATTTGAAGGACAAACAAAGACAAAATTAGGAAATAGCGAAGTTACAGGTGTTGTACAAAGTATGGTAAATGAAGCTTTATCTACATTCTTAGAAGAAAATCCAAATGTAGCAAAAGCGATATTAGATAAATGTATCAGTGCATCAAGAGCTAGAGAAGCAGCAAGAAAAGCTAGGGAATTAGTAAGAAAGAAGAGTAATTTAGAAACATCTACATTACCAGGAAAACTTGCAGATTGTAGTAGTAAAAATGCTGATGAATGTGAAGTGTATATTGTTGAGGGAGATTCTGCAGGTGGTAGTGCAAAACAAGGAAGAGATAGAAAATTCCAAGCAATATTACCATTATGGGGAAAAATGCTAAATGTAGAAAAAGCGAGAGCTGATAAAATATATGGAAATGATAAATTAAATCCAGTTATTGTTGCAATTGGTGCAGGAATTGGTGCAGATTTTGATGTTACAAAGATAAGATATGGAAAAGTAATCATCATGGCAGATGCTGATGTTGATGGTTCACACATTAGAACATTATTATTAACATTCTTCTTTAGATATATGAGACCATTAATAGAAAATGGAAATGTATATTTAGCACAACCACCATTATATAAATTATCTAAAAAAGGAATGGAAGATAAATATTGTTATACAGATGAAGATCTAGAAAAAGCATATAAAGAATTAGAAGAAAAAGGAATTACAAGAGATTCATTATCATTACAAAGATATAAAGGTTTAGGAGAAATGAATCCAGAACAGTTATGGGATACAACAATGAATCCAGAAACTAGAATTCTTATTAAAGTAACTATGGAGGATGCTCAAAAAGCAGATGAAATCTTTACATTATTAATGGGAGACGAAGTAGAGCCAAGAAGAGAATTTATACAAAAAAATGCAAAATATGTAAGAAACTTAGATATTTAATTAAAAATTTAAAGGCAGATAATATTATATTATCTGCCTTTAATCAATAAAGCTAATAATAATCTCTGTTAAAACAAATATACATAATTTTCAAATCTAGCATATATTACTATATGCATAAACTCTCAACCACATATATTTATCATTCACTCGACCATTAATACACTACTAACAACTAAATTCATCCAAGAAATGGACTAATATTAATGATTAAAAAATATAAGAATAATCTTAACTAAAATATATTACATATTATTTTGCCGAATCCATATAATCTAAAAAATATAATAAAATAAAAATACAGCATACAAACAAGTAATATATTCACATCGCCGACATAGTACAATATAATAAAACACCATACTACATCTTTGCTCAAATTATAATAAACATATAAAACATCTACTATAACTCTTTGTTTAACTATTATTAACCTTATATTTTTATTATGCTCAAAAAGAAAAAAATTATACAACAAAAAAAATGTCGAATATTGTCAACAACTTTTTATTGACAATAATTGTAAAATAATGTAAAATGCTTTCAAAGGAAGTGATAAGAAATAAAAAATAAAACTGTCCAAGAATGGATTCCTATTTATCAAATTTTTAAAGATGGGATGATTGAAATTGAAAATCATACATATGTAAAAATATTAGAAGTTACACCGATTAATTATAATTTAAAATCTGATTTAGAAAAAGAAGCTATTTTAAATTCTTATAAAATTTTTTTTAAAACTTGTCAATTTGATATTCAAATTTTAATTCAAAGTAATAAAGAAGATTTAAGTCATCATATTTCAAAAATTAAAAAATGTATTTTAAAAAAAGAAAATAAATATTTAAAAAGTCTATCTGAAAATTATATTCAATATATTTCTAATCTAAATAATAATAAAAAATCATCTTCAAAGAAATTTTATATCATTATAAAAAATCAATCATTTAATAAAAAAGAAAAAAATCAAGAAATTATCAAACAAGAATTAAATGAAAAATATTTAAAAATAAAAGAATGTTTATCCCGATGTGGAAACAAAGTGAGTGCTGTGGAAAAAAGAGAAGAAGTACTGAAAATATTGTATTCATTTTTAAACACAAAAAAATATTTTAATAAAAATTATAAAAAGGAGGAATAAAAATAAAATTAAAAAATATTTTTAATAAAAAAAGTCGTGAAAAAAATCTAGACATTTTAGAAGGAACAATATTTGAAAAAGATAAAATTTCTCCCGCATATATAAATATTCAAAATCCTAAATATATAGAAATCGATAATATATATTATGCAGGAATTATAATTGTTGATTATTATAGAGAACAAACAGATATTATATTAAAAAGTATTATAGAAAGTAATATAAATGTAGATATATCTATTTTTTATGAAAAGCAAGATTCTTATAGAGTAATAAGAGAGTTGACTTATCATATAGGAAATGTAGGATTAGAAGTTAAAGAAAATCATGAAAATAGACAAGACATTGAAATAGCTACATCTATTTATGGAGATGCAAAATATATAAGGAAAGAAATGCAAGTAAATAATGAAGAAATGTATTATTTATATATGTATTTATTAGTATATGCAGGGGATATAAAAGAATTAGAATATTCAATCAATAAGATTGAAGGGATATCTCAAAGTAAAGGATTACAAACAAGAAGAGCAAATTTTAGACAGGAAGAAGTATTTAAATGTTGTATGCCAATCATGCAAAATCATAAACTTGTAAAAAATGTAGCAAAGAGAAACATATTAACATCTAGTCTAATATCTACATATCCATTTATATCTTCTAGTATTTTTGATGAAGAAGGAATTTTTATAGGAACCAATATATATAATCATTCACTTGTATTTATTGATAGATATGATACACAAAAATATAAAAATGCGAATATTTGTATATTTGGTACAAGTGGTGCAGGTAAATCTTTCTATACAAAATTATTAATTTTAAGATATAGATTAATGGGAATTAAACAATATATTATTGATCCAGAAAGAGAATATGTTAGTTTAAGCGAAAAATTAAAAGGGACGAGGATTATTATAGGACCAAATTCTAATACATATATTAATATATTGGAAATTAGAAAAGAAAGTATAGAGGATGGAGAAAATGGATATTTGGCAACTAAAATAGGAAAATTAATTGGATTTTTTAATTTGATTTTTGGAGAATTAAATGAGGAAGAAAAAGCATTAATAGAAGAAAAATTAATTGAAACGTATAAAGAAAAAAATATTACCTTTGATGATAAATCTTTATATAAAAAAGAAAATAAAAAATATATATTTAAAAATAGAAAAGATATGCCAATTCTAGAAAATTTATATAATATTTTAAAAAGGGATAAAAAAACAGAAAAATTCGCAATAAAATTAATTCCATTTGTAAAAGGATCAATGAAATTTTTTAATCATTACACAAATATAGAATTAAAAAATGAATTAATTATTGCAGATATATATGAACTAGGAGAAGAAAATTTAAAATATGGAATGTACTTATTTACAGATATTTTTTGGGATAAGATAAAAGAGGACCGAAAAGAAAAAAAAGCTATTTATTTGGATGAAATATGGAGATTAATTGGAGTAACATCGAATAAAAATGTAGCAAGTTTTATCTATAAAATATTTAAAACTATTAGAAAATATGGAGGAAGTAGTGTTGCTATTACACAAGATATTTCTGATTTATTTAGTTTAGAAGAAGGTATTTATGGAAAAAGTATATTAAATAATTCTAGCATAAAGACATTTTTTGCATTAGAAGAAGAGAATATAAAAGTATTATCAGAATATGCTAATTTATCAGAAAAAGAAAAAATAGAAATAAAATCTTTAAAAAGAGGAGAGTGTTTAATGTTTGTTGGTGAAGATCATATCTTGACGAAAATAGAATGTTCTGATGAGGAATATGAAATTATAAAGGGAGAAAAAAAGAATGTATAAAATTATAACAGCTATAGTAGAAGAAAATATATTAAAAAAAATCATGAAAAATATAAAAATAGAAAATAAAAATATTATATATAGAGAAGCCATTTTAGATATATTAAAAAAGAATAAAAATATAGATATTATAATTATTAGCGAAAAAATTCCTGGAGATATAGATTTCATAAAATTAATAAAACAGATACAAAAATTAATACCAAAAATAAAAATCATAATTATTTTATCTAATAAAAAAAGAGAAAAAGAATTCATGCAATTAAAAATAAAAAATATATATTACAATAATTTAGTTGATAGATATAAATTAATAAAAGAAATAAAAGAAAAAAATAAAAGTATATTGCCGACAGAAAAACCAACAAAGATTAAATTAATAAATATTATTAAAAATAAAATAAAAAAACATATAAAATTACCTAATAAAAATAATGTAATATGTATTTATGGAAAAGATAAAATAGATAAAAAAATAATAGAATTAATTATAATAAAAAAATTAATTAATAAAAATAAAAGGATAGTTTTTTTTGACTTAAAAATAAATAATAAAAAAACAAGTAATAGTTTCAGGAAAATTGTAAAAAGAAAAACTATAAAAAATAAGTATTATTTAAAGGTAAATTATAAAATAAAAGAAAAAATAATTAATAGAAAAATAAAACAAATTATAAATATAAATAACATATTAAATAAAAAAGATAATTTAACTAAAATAAAAATATTAAAAGAAATTATTAAAAAATATGAAATAAATAATTATTATATAATTATAAATATAAATTATAAAAAAATAAAAATAAATAAAATTAATATAAAAAATAAATATATAAATATAATTATTTTAGAAAATAATTTAAAAAATTTATTAGAATTAAATAAAAATATAAATAAAAATTTAAATTTAATAATAATAAATTATATAAAAAATAATTTATCAAAATATTTTTATAAAATAATTTTAAAAAACAAATTTAATAAAATAAAAATAATCAATTAAAAAATTTATGAAAGATAAAAAATAGATCTGAAAAAATAATTGAAAACGAAGAAAGCTTCTTCAGAAATTTTATAATAAATTTATTAATTAAAAGTTTACGAGAGAGAATATTAAGAATCTATACTATTATAAATAATGTAATAAAAAATATTAAAAATGAAAAGAAAAAAGTCTACGCAAAAAAGGAAAAAATGAATTCAGAAAAATGATAAAGAATATAAATAAGAAAAAAAGAACAGTAAACATAAAACTAAAATAAAGTCAATGGAAAACAATAATATAATTAAAAGAGAAAAAAGATTTTAATGCAAAAAGAAGAAGAGAAAAAAGTAAAGTAAAAAATAATATAAAAAAAGAATAATAAAATTACAAAAAAGAAATTAAAATAGAAATAAAAAAAATATTAAATAAAAAATAAAATAATAAGTAAAATAAAAAAATTATTAATAAAAAAAATAAATATAAAAATATAAAAAATTTAATAGAAAATAAAAAGAAAAAAATTATAAAAAAATAATTAATAATTAATTTAAAATTAATTATTAATTAAATAAATTATGAAAAAAAGAAAAAATTGAAAAAAGAAAAAAAATAAATAATTATTTAATTATTTAAAATTTTGAATAGTGTATAAAAAGTAAAAAAAAAATCAAATAAACAAAAAAGATGAAATTAATGAATATAATTTAGTTTTAAAAATAAATTAAAAGTTTACTATAAAAAATAAAAATATAAATATAAGAGTAAAAACAGAAAATAAAAATGTGAAAAAAGAATTTTAAAAGACTACGCATAGAAGTAGAAAGAAAAAAATAAGTTAGATGAAAAAGAAATAGATATAGAATGTGCTTAGGTAGACATAAATTTAAATAAAGATATAAAATTTCTTCTAAAAAACATGGAAAAGAATTCTAAAATTTGATTTATAAAAAAGTATATATACATATATATATGGAAAATAAAAAAATAAATAAAAGAAATTTAATAATAATATAGAAAAAATAATTAAAATGAAAAATATTAAATAAAATAAAAAAACATAATAAAAAAGAATAAATAAAAAATATTATAAAATAAAAATATTTTTATAATATTAAATAAATAATTAAAAAAAATAATTAATATTAAATAAAAAATAATTAAGAATAAAAAATCAAAGCATTAAAATGAAAAATAAAGTAATTTTATTTTTTATTAATATATTTTTATTATCAAAATATTAATAAATAAATAATAAAAAAAGAAAAAAATAAATAAAAATAAAAAAGTAAAATAAACAGATAAAAAAGAATAAAGTGTAGAAATAGAATTAGATTAAAAAATATATTTTTAAAGTTTACATGAAAGAAGAGAAATAAACAAAAAAGAAAGAATAATTTTATAAAGAAACTTGAAATGTAAAATTGAAATACCTAGGCATAAAAGGAAAAGATCAAAAAGTATAAAATTAATAAAGTTTGAAATTAAAAAGATACAAAGGAAACATAAAGTGAAAATAAAATAAGATAAAAACTTTATTTTGTATAAGAAAATGAAGTAGCAAAAGGATAAATTTAATAAAGAAATAATTAAAATTAAAAATTAAATAAACAAAAAACAACGATTAAAAAGTTATAAAAAATAAAGTATAAAAAAATAATAAATCAAAAAATAAAATATAAAAAAATAAAATATAAAAAATAATAAATAATAAATAATATAAATATAAAAAAATAATATTAAATAATAATAAATAAATATTAAATTAAAATTAAAAAAAATAATAAAAAAATAAAACATTAAAATAAAAAATAAGACGATTTTATTTTTTATTAATATATTTTTATTATTAAAAAATATTAATAAAACAAAAAATAATTTATAAAAAATAAATAAAATATAAAAAGAATAAAAATAAATAGCTAAAAGAAATTGAAGAAAAAAAACAGTTAAAGAGAGATCCTTAAGAAAAAAATAATTTAGAAGAGCATGAAATAGAAGTTTACATGTAAAACAGAATGCAAAAAGAAAACATCAAGAAAAAAGGAAGAAAAAGTAAAAAAATAAATACGAAATACTTAGGCAAAAAAGAACATGAGCTTAAAAATAGAAAATTGGATATGATGTAAAAACAGAAAAACCAAGTAAACATAAAATAAAAATAAAATTTGTAAATATAGTATAAAAATAGAGAAGAAGTGTAAAAAAATAAGGAAAAAATATTAATAGTTAATAGAAACAGGAAGAAGAATTTTTTAGAAAAATTTTCTGAAAAAATTTAGAATAAAAATATAAAATAAAAAATCAATAATAAATAAATAGAAAATAAAAAAACAAGTAATATATAAAATAATAATAATAATAAAATAAAATTATTAAAACAAAAAATAAAGCAATTTAATTTTTTAATAATATATTTTTATGATTAAAAATAGAAATATGATTTATAAATAATTAATAAAAATTATTTTTTAAAATTAATTAATAAAAATAAGTACAAAAAATACCATAAAAAAAGAATTAAAAAATAGAAATAGAAAAAAATTAGAATAAAAGAAATAAGTATATTAAATATAATTAAAATGTGAAAAAGAAAAAAATCCCAAAAAAGTTGTAATAGAAAATACAAAATAAAGGTTTACAAAAAAAATAAATATTAGGAGGGGATAATATTTTTATAGGAAGAAAAGATAAAAAAATAAAAGGATAAACACCTAGGTAAAGAAGAAAAGAAAATAAATGTACATCAATAAAAATGAAAAAATAACATGTAAAACGAAGTAAACATAAAAACAAAATAAAGTTTTATAATAATGCAATTAAATAAAAAGAAAAAAATAAAAATTCAGAAAGATAATATAGAAAAAAGTAAAAAAAGAGAAAAAATATTAGAAGGAATTCTAAGAAAATATAAAAAAATAAATAATAAAAATTAAATATGAATTAATAATTAAATAAAAAATATGAAAAAATAAAATTATTAAAATAAAAAATAAAATAAATTAAATTTTTAATAATATATTTTTTATTAAAACTATATTATATAAATAATTAATAATAATTAAAAAATTAAAAATTAAAAATAATATAAAAATTTATATAAAATTCTAATTAATAATAAAAAATGAAAATTATGAAAAAATAAGAGGAAAAGAAAAAAGTAATGAAAAATAAGAAATATAGAAACGAGAAAAAAATGAATCCTGTCAAATATTTATTTGAAATCAAAATACAAAATAAAAGTTTACAAAAAAAATAAAATAATAATAATAAAATATAAAAATATAAGCAATGAAAAGTAAAAAAAGAAGTAATAAAAGCCTAGGTAAAAAAGGAAAAGACAGAAAATAATAAAATTCAAACTAATTTAAAAAGTAAAAAAACAGAGTAAAAATAAAGCAAAAATAAAATCTATGTATTTATAGATAAAATAAAGAAAAAGGATTATTTATTTTTTTAGAATCTATAAAGAATAAAATAAATATAACTAAAATATTAATAAATAGAAAAATAAAAATAAATAATAAAAGAGAATAATAAACAATTAATTATGAAAAATAAATAGTTAATAAAAAATAATAAAAAAATAAAATCGTTAAAATAAAAAATGAAGTAATTTAAATTTTTAATAATATAGTTTTATTATTTAAAATTTATAATAAAAATAATTTTAATTAAAAAATAATTAATAAAAAAATTATTATTTTTAAATAAATAAATAATAATTTTTTATAAAATTAAAATAAATTAATATTAAAAATAAAAAAATTAGGAGAAAAAGTTTTTATAGATTCAAAGAGTTAAATAAAAAAGAAATAGGAAAACAAAAAAAGTTTTACATTCAAAAAATTGTGAAATAAAAGTTTACAAAAAGATAAAAAAATAAAATAGAAAAAGTAAAATTATAAAGGTTTATAATAAAAAACAGAAACATATCTACTTAGGTAATAAAGGAAAAGAAAAAATATATTTAAATAGAAAATAAAAAGAGAAGAAAATCAACAAGGTAAACATAAAATGGAAATAAAGTTACAATAAAATGAGAATATATCTTATAGAAAAGTGTATTGATCATAAAAATATGAATAAAAAGATATTAAAAATAATCTTTGAAATAAATATGTTTATTAAAGAAATAATCTAATAATAAATAGAATTTAATAAAAAAATAAAAATAATTTAATTTAATAATAAAAAATAAAATTAAAATAAAAAAATTCATATATAAAATTATATATATGAGATTTTATAAATAAAAATAAAAAATAATAAATAATAATTAATAATATTTTTTTATAAAAAATAAATTAATATTAATTAAAAATAATATATAAAAATAATTTTATTAATTTATATAAAAAATATAAATAAAAATATAAAAAATTTTAGAAATAGTTAAAAATAAAATAATAAAAATAAATGGCAATTTGTAAAGAAATAAAAATTAAATGAGAAAAATAAAAAAAGAAAAAGAAGATTTTATAAAAATATTTTAAAAGTTTACAAATAAAACATTAGAATCAAATAAAAAAAGAAAAAAATTCTAAAAAAAGAACTATAAAAAACGTCTGAAATACTACGTAAAAAAGGAAAAGATAGAAAATGTAAAAAATAAGTTATTCATAAATTAACAAAAAGATAAGTGAACATAATTTGAAAATAAAATTTATAAAACTTTTAAGAAACTAGATAATTACTATAGAAAAAGAATAAATTTTACTATGAAAATTAGAATTTTATTTAGTAAAAAATCTTGAATAATATAAAGCAAATAACAATAAAAAATAATTTAAAAATAAATAAAAAAAGGTGGTAAATATATGGAAATAAATAAAATTGAAAATGAAATAAATTTAAATAATGAAATAAAAAATACGAAAGAACAAATAAATTTTTTAGAAAGTACTTTAGGAAAAACTATTAATACAGCAATTGATATAGGAATAAGAGCTTTGTTACCTGATTTTATTGATGAACAAGTAATTAATATAAAAGATAATTTATTAAATTATGGGTTAAAAGATGGAATTACAAAGACAATTGATGATGCAATTGATATAGGTAAAAGTGCCATAGGAATTTTTACAGGAAATTTTGAAAATGTTTCACAAATGCAGAATGCTGTTCAGGCAGGAGGCTTAATAGATGGAATATCAACTTTATTAGATACTGTTGTAGATAAAGTAAATAAAAAAGGAATTATCAATTATAATGTTGCAAATATAATTAAACAGGGAAAAGATGTGATATTAAATAGTATAGAAAATAATATAGAAGAAAAATTTAAAGAACAAAATATAGAACTCGAAAATATAGATAAATATATGAATCAATGGAAAAAAAGTTTTAATAATAAAGATTTTAAATCGATGGAAAAGGAATACCAAAAAATAGAAACAAATTTAAACAAATTAGTTCCATTAGAAAAAACAATTAATCAAGCAAGAATTATAGAAAATCTACATAATTTAATAAAAAATAATGGACAAGATTTTAATTTAAATCAAGAACAATTAGCTTTAGCCGAAAAATTAGTTTAATACATAATAATTAATTCCTAAATAAAAAGAGGAAATATAAATTTCCCCTTAAAATTATAATTTTCTATTTTCACTTTTTAAAAATGTATTAATAGAACAAGTAAATTCATAAATAAAATTTAAACCTTCTTTAGAACAATCATTTAGAATTCGATTAATTTTATCTATTGTTGTATTTGTATTGTCATTACCAAATAAAATATAATCAGTAGAAGCACCTGTAAATTTTACAATTTTAGATAAAGTTTTTATACTTAAAGACCTTTCTCCACGTTCGATTTGCCCTAAAAACACACTAGATATATCAATCATTTCTGAAAATTTTTCTCTATTCATATTTAAGCCTTCACGTATTTGTCTAATTCTTTCTCCAACTTTATAATCTTCTTGCATAATGTCACCTCAATAAAAATATTATTTACATTATATTACAAAAAAGCTTAAAAACCGACAGACCGCAAGCGTATGAACAAAATATGCAAAAAGCAAAAGTTAACAAAAACAACATTGTTAGCTATTATACAATATTATGTTAAAATTAAGTAAAATAATAAAATATTTATACAAAAACTATAAAAATAAGTATAAAAATAAATATTATATAAATAATAGAAATAAAAATATATTTTTATGTAAGTAATAGAGGTGAAAAAGTGAATTTTGAAAAAGAAGACATGATAAATATCTTTTATCAATCACAAGAAAAAAAGATAGATAAAATAATAAAGAAAATAGATGAAAACATAAAAGAAAAATTAACAAAAATAAATATAGAAAAAATAATTGAAGAATCTAATTGTACAGAACAATTAAAAGAAACATTTAATATAATAGAAGATAATTATAATATAAAAATAACAGAATATAGTAAAGGAATGTATAAACAAGGATTTATAGATGGTGTAAATTTGATATTAAATTGTTTAAAAGAGTAGAAAAAAACTAGAGAAATAAAGATTTTTTATGGAAACGCTAAAATATTTATTTCCCTAGTTTTTTTAAGGATTTTACTTGCAAAATAGGGTTTGTTTTAGTATAATACAAAGGTAGAAATATAAAGGAAGAGAGGGAAAACAATGGAAGAAAGACAAGAAAGAAGAGACGGAAAAATAATTGAAAAAGA
>CALXLP010000005.1 GCA_944389225.1 uncultured Clostridia bacterium
AATTTTAGCACTAATTCTATTAAAAATTAGTGCTAATGTTTAAAAAATTTTGAGACATTTTCAAAAATGATTGACATTTTTTTACATAAATTGGTATATTCATAAAAGAAAAACGGGTAAGAAACTCTCCTCTCCCGTTCTTCTTTTCTAACTACTTGTGTTTTTTTCGCTTATCCCAAAATACTATGATGTATGATAACATCAAAATCAATAGAGTAAATACAAAAATCCACTTGATAACTCCTAGATAACCTATTTGCTTGTAATCCAGGAATTTATATGCATATTCTCTAGAACCTCCTATTCCAAAGAATCTTCCTCCTAGAGCACTGTATGTATATACATATATTACATATCCCCAAGGAAAGCATAACCAAACAAGTGGATACTTATATTTAAAATTACCTTTTTGGTCAAATATGACATAGTCTAGCAAAACTAGACTTGGTGATATTATATGGACAAATAAATTTGCCCAATACCTTTCTGTCCGCATGGTATAAGATATATCCATCTGAAAACCTTTTGGAGCTAAGGCTACTTGATACGTAATTGCAGTAACCAATATTGCCATTACTACAGCACCTTTCCAAAGATAATATCTACTTGACCGATAATCTCTTTTTAAGATTATTGCTATTATTATTCTTACAAACATAACTAAGCAAATAATATTGCTTTGTAGCGTATAATAAGACAATATAGCACTTATCGATGTTGTGTGTACCACATTCAAAAGTATTCCTGTAAGAAGGCTTAAAATCACAAGCAGTTTATAAATGTTAGAAATTTTTTCTTTCTTCATAGCGCCTGCCTCCTTTTCTACTGTCATTATATATCGTTTTTCTCAGAATGTAAAATAAAATCACTGATAAATTCAGTGATTTTAGTAATTTATATAACATTTTGTTGATTAAAAACCAAACATGCTTGTTACTTCCATATCATATTTTTTTAATATTTTCAGAACATTATCAAGATTTTGACTATTATTTTGTCTTTCATAATCTCCTGATGATTTTAAAGTGATAATCTCATTTGTATCATAATGGTAATATTTTATAGAGGTTTGTCCTGCATCATATGCTGCATGCTTTTCTGTAACATCGTTTGTTATTGTTGACAACTGTTCTTTTAATTGTTTTAAATCATCTTTGTTTACTGTTCCTTTACTTTCTGTTATATGTTCTAATATATCTTTGCTAGCTTTCGTTTTCTTATCATATTTTGTATCTGATGTTTTTTCAAATTTAAAACTATATATACTTCCATCTTCACAAATCACTGTACCACTATATTGGTATCCCCAAGCATAATTCTGATAAGATTTTTCAATTAATACTCTTTTGTTGGAAATGTCGATTCCATTAACTATATTGGATTTTTTATATATCCATAGGCTTACTATTGCAATAATCGCAATGATGATAATGATTAGACTAATCCCTATATATTTTTTTATATTTCTTTTATTAGATTTATTTGTTTCTTTCATTTCTTTCGTTTTACTATTCATTTTTATTTTCCCCTTTTATTTCATATCTCATTATATATTTTTAACTACTCTACATGGATTTCCATGTGCTACTGTGTTTGATGGAATATCTTTTGTTACAACACTTCCTGCTCCTATTGTTACATTATCTCCTATTGTTACTCCTGGTAATACAACAACATTTCCACCAATCCATACATTGTTTCCTACTTTGATTGGTTTTCCAAATTCTAATCCTTGATTTCTTGTTTCTACATCTAATGGATGTCCTGCTGTATAAAATCCACAATTGGGTCCAATAAATACATTGTCTCCAAATTCTACTTTTGCAACATCTAATATGACGCAATTATGGTTAACATAGAAGTTTTCTCCCACATGTGTATTATATCCATAATCACAGTAGAAATTAGATTCTACTTGTAGATTTTCTCCTGCACTTCCCAATATTTTCTTTATAAATTCTTTTCTTTCTTCCATTTTATCTGGACTTATTTGATTATATTCATAACACAATTTTTTACAGTTTCTTATTTCTAATATAAGTTCCTCATCATTGGCTAAATTATATAATTCTCCTTTATCTCTTTTTTCTTTTTCTGTCATGATTTTCTCCTTTTTATAATCTATCCTTATTATGCACCATCATATCAAAATTATCATTGAAATGCAATTCTTGTCCATTATTTTTCTTGTAAAATTATATTAATTATGATATACTATATGCACAACTCAAAGAGTTGTGTAATATTGGCCTTCGACAACTGGAGGTAGCATGGTGGTAAAGTGTCTGGGCATCCAACAGGTTTGTGTTGAGCTCAAAAGGCTCAACAACTACAGGGGACCACTGTTTCCCTGTACAACAGACAGAGAGTTCTTCATCGTGAGCAATCTTGCTTTGGAGACTGCTGTTCTTCCTGAAGGATACCTTTACGATTCCGAAAGGAGCATTATCACCAACGGGATTGAGAGGTTTCCAGTTCTCTCTTTTGAGGACTTGCAACACAAATCTCTCAAATGAAAAGGGCCCCTCTTCACGAGGGGTCTTTTTCATTTATATTTGATTAATATATTCATTATATTGATCTTGCAATGTTTGACTATTAAATACGATATTTTCTCCTTGTATTTCCCAACCATTTTTATTTTCTGCAAGGAAGTTAATAATTTGTGATTCAAGGTCAATTATTCTTGTAGCTTCATCTAAAGATTTTTCTAATTCCGCACTATCCTCTTCGAGTGCAGTATCTTCTGATAAGGCAATTTCTTTATATAAGTCTATATAATATTGGTCTAGATTTTTATTTTCTATATATGACATAGCACCATCATTTGTTAATAATGTTAGTACTTCTTCTTTATATTGTTCAAGCTCTCCTTTTGCTTCTTCTAAAAATTGTTTGGTTTGAACAAAATCTGGTCCATCTTCTACATAATTCTCAGGTGTTAATGCATTTACAATTCTTTCATCATTTAATACATTTGCAATATTGACAGAAGCATTCACAACATCTGCTAGATAATCTTTCATTGCTTTTTCCAAAACACCATAATCACCTGTTGTTTTAATTTCTCTTATCTTTTGGTCTATTTGATCTAAATCAATATTTTCTGCACGTGTTAGATTCTCAAATTCTAACATTTCTTGTCTTAAGATATCCTCTTGTCTAAAATCGTTCACTACTAAAATTCCAATGCCTACAACAGCCACTAAGACAATGGCTATAATAACTCCAATAATTGCTTTTTTCATATTTAATTCCCCCTATTTTCCAATATGATATTAGTTTATCAATAACATACATATACTGCAATCTAACTATATTGCTTCTTTCTTCTTTTTTGTACACATTTCTATGCATTTCATAATATATTCTCTTTTTTTCTCTTTATTGTATTTCTTTAATTTTCCACTATATATAATTGTATAATCTTTTATGAATTTAAAATCCTCAGGTCTTACAATTGTTGGTAAATTAATTGGTATTTCTGCTGATTCTAAAATATATTTTACAAATTCAGCACAATAAAAAGAATGATTTGGTTGAATTTTTTTATGAAATCCCACAGCCAATAATCCTAATACATTAAAATAATATTCTGTTTTATGTTCTTCTATTCTTTTAATTTCGTTTTTTACCATGATATATTGTTCTTGTGTTATATCTAAAGAATAAATAAATGCCTCTGTTTTTTTAAATCTCTTAAATGTTCCTGTATGAATTCCTTCTTGTACAAATCCTCCCCAAAAAGGATTATATGGATTTAGTCTTCCAAAACTATACATTTGATTTAAATCCTCATCTAAGGCAATCGAAACATGTGTAAATTCATCTTTTGTCCATTTTCTGATAATCCTTGAAAGTAGTGTTCCTGTGTGTGTTAAAGCTATATATATCTTTTGCATGATATTTCTCCTTTATTTTATCTTATAACAGTATATCATGTATTTTGTAATATGTATTTAGTTTTTCATAAATTTTGCAAAATTTATATATTTATGTATAAATATATTTTTTTTACATATACTATTATTACATTTAATTTTATATATTAGATGTAATTATTTCGTTTTAAGACGTTTTAAGACCTCTTTTCAGAAGAGGTCTTATCTAATTTTATATAGTTTTATCAGAGAAACAAAAAGTATCTTTATATTTTCTTTAATCGTAAACTATTTAATGTAACTGTTACACTACTAATCGTCATACTAAAAGCCGCAAACATAGGATTCATAGTTATACCCAATGGAATTAATACACCTGCTGCAATTGGTATCATACAGATATTATAGAAAAATGCCCAAAATAGATTTTGTTTGATAATTCGCATTGTCTTTTTACTAATATTAATCAAATCATTGATTTTATCTAAATTATCTTTCATTAAAACCACATCACTACTGTCCATAGCAATATCTGTACCACTTCCAACAGAAACACCAATATCTGCTTTTACTAAACTAATACTATCATTAATACCATCACCACACATCATAACCAAACCATTTTCTTTGAGTTTAGTAATTTCTTCTGCCTTTTGTTTTGGTACAACTCCTGCAATTACTTTTTCAATTCCAATTGCTTTTCCGATTGCTTTTGCTGTTTTTTCATTATCTCCTGTTAGCATGACAGTAGATATATTTTTCTGTTTTAACTTATCAATCACTTCTTTTGCATTTTCTTTTATAATATCTTTTACACCAATTAAAGCAATTAAAGTTTGTTCTTTTGCTACAAACAAGATGCTATTCCCATCATTTTCTAATGTTTCATCATCATTCATTCCATTTTCTTTTATGGTTTTATCAATATGAATATTGTTTTCTATCATTAGTTTCTTATTTCCGATAAGATAAGTTTCATCATTATATTTTGCTTGTATTCCATATCCAGAAATATTTTTAAAATCTGTTACTTTTTTTGTGTCCATTGGTATATTTCTTTCTTCTGCATATTTAACAATTCCTCTTGCAATTGGATGTTCTGAGTGGTTTTCTATATTGGATACTGCTTCTATGATTTCATTTTCTTTTAAGTCAGAATAGTTAAATATTTGAGATATACTTAAATGTCCTTTAGTTAATGTTCCTGTCTTATCAAATACAATTGTTTTTATTTTATGTGCATTTTCTAGAGCTTCACTTGATTTTACTAATATGCCTTTTCTACTTGCCAATCCTGAAGCCATAACAATCGCAAGTGGTGTTGCTAATCCTAAACTACAAGGACAAGCTACAACTAATACAGTAATAAAAATATTTATGATAAATCCAATATCTTTTCCTAATATTGCCCATATAATACTTGATAAAATAGCAATTATGATAATCCCTGGAACAAAATACCCACTAATGGTATCTGCAATTTTGGCAATCGGTGCTTTGGTATTTGTTGCTTCTACAACCATTCTAACAATTTCTGATACAGTTGACTCTTTTCCTATCTTTTCTGCTTTATATTTTATACTTCCATCATAATTCATACTTCCAGCAATGACTTTATTTCCTGTTGTTTTCTTTACTGGAACACTTTCTCCTGTGATAAAAGATTCATCAATATGTGTTATCCCTTCTATAATTTCACCGTCTACTGCTATTTTTTCTCCTGGTTTACAAATTACGATATCACCTTTTTGAATTTCATCTAATGTGACTTGTTTTTGCTTTCCATCTTTTTCTATGGTAGCTAAGTTCGGGGTGATCATCATTAAATCTTGTATTGCTTCTTTCGTTTTATCTTTGTTTCTTCCTTCTACATATTTTCCAATTTTGATAAAGAAGAGGATAATGACAATAGACTCATAATATAAATGATGAACGGCTTCTTCATTTCCTATAAAGATTTGATAGGTATTATACATACTATATAATAAACTGCTGATAACACCTAACCCAACCAATGTATCCATATTGGGTGTTTTATGCACTAAATTTTTATATCCATTTCGTATAATATCTTTTCCTAAAAATATAGCAATAATCGATAAGATAAATTGCACTATTGAAAAGTAAATCGGATGATGATGCATATTCAAAATTTCAAAAATAGGTAATCCTATCATTTGTCCCATAGAAATATATAAAATTAAAATAGCTAGGATCGTTAAGCCTATTAATTTATATTTTTCATTTGAGGCTTTCTTTTTTTCTTTTTCTAATTTGTCAATTCCTAAGCTTTCAAATCCTGCTTTTTCGACAAATTTTTCTATTTGTGGAATGTCTAATAATTTCTCATCATATTCAATACTTGCATTATTCATAACTAGGTTGACAGATGCTTGTTTAATCCCTTCTTGTTTGTTTAAATATTTTTCTAATCCATTAGAACAAGCACTACATGTCATTCCATCTATTTTCAAGAGAACTTTTTTCAAACTGTGTTCCTCCTTCTTTATTATTTTGCATATATTTTTGATTGTATTTTTATTGTATAGGATTTTTCTTATTTTACAACTTCAAATCCAGCATCTTCAATTGCTTCATAAAAATCTTCTAATTTTGCAATTGTTTCATCATATTCTATATCCGCTAATTTATTTTCTAAACTAACCTCTACTGTATTTACACCTTCTACATTACTTAATACTTTTGTTAATCGCTTTGAACATCCTTCACAATGCATTCCTTCAATTTTAATTTCTACTTTTTTCATAATTAACACCTTTCCTTTCTTTATTTAAATAATATATTTTTAAAAAAATGTATTAAAGTTTATCTCATCTTTTTGAACAAATTCATAATTTCTTCTGTTACTTCTGTATGTCCCTCTTTTATTTGTTTTGCTATACATCTTTCTAAATGTTTTTCTAAAATAACATTTTCTAAACTTTCTAATGCCTTATTGACAGCCAGCATTTGTGTTAAAACATCATCACAATATCGGTCATCTTGTATCATTTGTTTAATGCCTCTAATCTGTCCTTCAATAATATTTAGTCTTTTCGTTAATTGCTTCTTTTCTTCTTCATCTCTATATGTTTTCTTTCCCGAAGTGCAACAATTTTCTTTCATTTTTCCTCACCTCTCGAATAGATTATATACCCCTATGGGGTATATGTCAAGTTGATTAAATAGAAAATTATATTTTTTTATTCAACAAAAAAACACTTCCTATTGGAAGTGTTTTTCTTGCTTATTTATCTAAATAATCTTGAACTTTTTTCATAAATATTGATCTTGCAATAATATCTAATACTGCATAAATAACAATCGTAATACCAACAATTCTAATTGCTAAAGTTGAACTTACTAATACAACAATTCCTGCAATAATCATTAATAAAGCACATAATACTGTTATTGTCCAAAGTCCTGATTTTACTTCTTTCCATACTAAAGATGTTTGGAAATTTCTAATTCCTGAAACAATAATCCATATTCCTAGTATTACTCTAAAGATTCCTGTAATTACATCTGAACAAGATAACACAATTACACCTAACACTGCTGCTATTAATGCAAATGTTAATAAATAGTCCTCTTTATCTTTAGATGTAAAATAATCTACCAATTTTAGAAATCCCATTATAAATAATACCATTCCTAAAAGTATAGATATAACAGACATCATTTCAATAGGTCTTATCGTTAGTAATGCTCCTAATATCACAAATAGTATAGATATTACGATATCTGTCCAGTTTGTTCTCTTTAAAAATTTTTCAGACATTTGTATCTCCTCTCTTTCTTTTGTATTTTCTTTAGAATCATATCATAAAATAAAAAAAATGTACATATTTTTTTAAAATTTTTGTATTATTTTGTCATTCCTTTTTTTAAAATTTCTATTTGCTTAGATAATTCTTCTTTTCCGTTTTTCTTTTGATACTTTCTTGTGCATCACATCAATAATTTCTGCTCGTAAAATACAAGTTAATATTCTTAACATATATTCTATATCCTCATCATTTTCAATAGATAATAAACTTGTATTAATATAACAATTGTCTTTATCTTCATCTGTTAAATCTGTCAGTTTCTTTAATCTTATATTTTTATAGATATTGACATTTTCATTTCTTAATTTGTTAATAATATTTTGAAATAATTTTACTTCTGCTTCATGATAATTCTTTTCTACAAAGTATGAATATAAATCTAATGTCGTCAAAAATATATCTCCTTTATTTTGTATTAAGAACTCTTTTATTTTTTCTTTTTCATCATTTAAAAAGTCTTCTATAATATATTTTAAAGCATCTTCCTTATCTTCAAAATACTGATAAAAACTTCCTCTTGGTATGTTTGCCTCTTCTATCATATTACTAATTGATGCTTTTTCAAAAGTATGTTTTGTAAATTCATTTTTTAAAGCTCTTTTTATTTTTTCTCTTTTTTCTTCATTTAAATTATAAAACGTAGATTTTGGCATCATACACCTCCATATACATTATTAGATAACAAAAAATAGTACTTCTAAAAGCACTACTTTCCCCTTCATTATGCATCTTTATTTTCTTTTTTAGCAATTACTTCTTTTCCATCATAATATCCGCAGTTTTTGCATACTCTATGTGGCATTACTGGTTCATGACAATGTGGACAAGTTGTATATGCTGGTTGTTCTTTTTTCCATGTTGATCTTTTAGCATGTGTTCTTGCTTTAGACCATCTTCTTTTTGGTTGTGCCATCTAAATCCCTCCTCGCTTAAGATATATATATATATCCATTGTTTATTTTATCGATATTTTAGTCACTATAAGATTATACAAGTATTTTCATTTTTTGTCAACTGTTGCCACAATATTTTTTATATAATTCTTGTACATTTTTCTTCGTCAAAACCTTATCTATCCCTTCTATACTGACTTGTGTGAAGAAATCTGTCAACATATCTTTTAATTTTTCATTGATTAATAATTTTTCCCTTTCTTTTTTCCAATATGTTAATGGATAATCCTTATTCCAATTTTTCCCTTGATAAATCATTCCTGCTGCTAATTTATCACATATCATTTCTGCTGTATATACATATGGCATAATTGGTGTTTGTTCTGGAGCATTTCTATCCACCCAATATTCACTATGATGCTTATTTCTACCTTTATGGTGTAGCCATGCTTCCGAATATCCTTTATCTTGTTTTGTACTCACAATTGGTGAACGATTTCCTTCATAATATCTTACACTTTCCCAAAATTCTGTTGGAGAATATTTAGATAAATCATGTACAAAACCTCTCCAAAATAATCCAAGTCTACAACATAATTTGAAAACGACCCATCTATGTTTGTTAATTAGTATAAAATGTTTCACTACATTTTTGAATTTTATTTTTCGCTTCATTCTTATACTCAGTCCTTTCTTAGAAATAAAATCCACTTATTTCTCTTTCAGAATATATCAATTTGCTTTTCTTTGTTAAGTCTACTATACTTTTTTTCTAAAATCAATAAATTTTATTTCTTTTTTTGCATATGATATATAGATTGGAGGTATAAAATACATGTGTGGTTTTACTGGATTTGTGAATATAAAAGAACAATTACATGAAAATTCTAAAACAATTTTAGAAAATATGAATGAAACATTATCGAAAAGAGGACCTGATGAAGATGGATATTTTGTTTCAGATAATGTCTATTTAGCACATAAACGATTAATTGTGATTGACCCTGATGGTGGTAAACAGCCAATGATAGAACATACATCCTATGGAGATTACATTATTTGTTATAATGGACAAATATACAACACAAAAGAACTTAGAGAAATCTTAATCAAAAATGGTTTTACTTTTAAAGGACATTGTGATACAGAAGTCATTTTAAAAGGATATATTCATTTTGGAAAAGAAATTGTTCATCATTTAAATGGTATCTTTGCTTTTGCCATTTGGAATTCAAAAGATAAAGAATTATTTATGGCAAGAGACCATTTTGGTGTCAAACCATTATTTTATTCTGTATTCCATAATACCTTAGTATTTGGTTCAGAAATAAAAGCGATATTTCAATATCCTGGAATTGAAAAAATCTTAGATAGTCAAGGTATATCTGAATTATTAGGCATTGGTCCTAGCCATACACCTGGTACAACCATTTTTAAAAATATCTATGAATTAAAACCTGCTCATTTTGCTGTATTTAATGAATATGGCTTAAAGATAAAACGATATTGGAAACTACATTCAGAAGAACATATTGATAATTTAGCACAAACTTGTCATCATGTTCGTTACTTATTAAAAGATGCAATTGAACGTCAATTGGTTTCAGATGTTCCTTTATGTACATTCTTATCTGGTGGTTTGGATTCTAGTATTATCACAAAATTTGCTGCTGATTTCTATGAGAAAGAAAATTTACCACTTTTAGATACTTATTCAATTGATTATGTAGATAATGATAAAAACTTTGTTAAAAGTGATTTTCAGCCAAATTCAGATAATTATTATATAGAATTAATGTGTAAAAATTTGCATACCAAACATCATAATATTGTCATTGACACCCCAGAACTTGCCTCTTATTTATATGATAGTATGATTGCAAGAGATATGCCTGGTATGGCTGATATTGATTCTTCTTTGCTATTATTCTGCAAAAATGTAAAGCCAGAGCAAACAGTTGCTCTAACAGGCGAATGCGCTGATGAAATTTTTGGAGGCTATCCATGGTTCTTTAGAGAAGATGCTTTAAATAGTGGTACTTTCCCTTGGTCAATCGCCATCAGCGAAAGGCAAACATTATTACATCCTGATTTAAGTAAAAAAGTACATTTAAAAGAATATATTGATTATCGTTATAATGAAAGTTTAGAAGAGGTTGAAATATTAGATACAGATTCTAAGGAAACTGCTGAAAAACGAAAAATTTCTTATCTGACTTTAAATTGGTTTATGCAAACATTGTTAGATCGTTCTGATAGAATGGCTATGTATAATGGATTTGAACTTCGTGTTCCTTTCTGTGATTACAGACTGGCACAATATGTATGGAATATTCCTTGGGAAATGAAGGCTCTAAATGGTAGAGAAAAAGGATTGCTTCGTTATATTTGTAAAGACTTTTTACCTGCTGAAATTGTCGATAGAAAAAAATCACCATATCCTAAAACACATAATCCTACGTATTTAGCTAAAGTAAAAGATATGCTAACAAATATTATGCAAAATCCAAATGCACCAATTAATGATTTATTAAATAGAAAATATATTCTAGAAATCTTAGATACAAATGGTTCTAGTTTTACTAGACCTTGGTTTGGTCAATTGATGACAGGTCCACAGCTTATGGCATACCTTTGCCAGGTAAACATGTGGCTTGAGAAGTATGAGCCTAAGATTGAAATATAAATGCTAAAAAGAATACAGCTGTGTTCTTTTTGGCGAACTTTTCTTTAGTCGTCTAATCGAAATTCTTCTTGATTACTCAATGCAAGAAATAAATTTGCTAGTGGATTAAACAATATTGGTGCAATAAATCCATAACCATTTGCACCAATTCCACCTTGCATCTCATAAAGTTGTGTCTGTTCGCCGTCATAATAAACCTCTGCCTTTATTTCTTTCTTGTTTATCTTTGATAACATTTGGCAAATATCTTCTACCACTATAATTCTGCTTTTCAAAACTTGAGGTTCCAAATTGGAACCTCAAGTTTTCCAATGTTCAATCCTTATTGTATGTTATATTTCCTTAATTATTTTATAGGTTCTTATAATATATCCTTTTTTTTCATAAAACTCTAGACCAGTTTTATTAGTACCAAACACATCAATATCTACATATTTACAATCTATACTTTTCAAATAACTCTCAGCTTCTGCTAATAAAGTACTACCTATATTTTGTCCTCTTTCGTTTTCTTTTATAATTAATTTTAATATTCTCCCCCTTTTAGGGCAAGTACTAACATATTTATGTCCAAATGGTAAGTCATCAACTACACAAGCTATTAGACCTACTATTTTAGAATCAATTAATGCAAGAAAGATTTTTCCATCTTTTTCTTTTACTACATTATACACCAAGTTAAAGTATTCTTCTCTATAATTATCTACATTCGTCATAATTTTTTGTTCATCTATTTTAGCATGATAATCTTGCAATTCTACTAATAATTTTTTTACTTCTTCTTTATATTCATCATTATATTCTAATATCTCTATCATTTTGCTACACCTCTTTTAAATAATTTTATTTTACAAATGTCTTAAAAAATTTATCAAAAAATTCTATGTCATTTAACGCTTCAGGATGCCATTGCACTCCTATTATATTTCCATTTTCTATTGCTTCAATTATTCCATCTTCACTTATGGCAGTCACTTTAAAATTATTAGCTAATTTTCTTACAGCTTGTCTGTGTAATGAGTTTATTTCGATTTCTTCTTTTTGATAAACACTATATAAAAATGAATCTGTTGTAATTTTAGCTTTATGTTTACTATTATCTAGTAACTTGTGGTTTAATACATTTTGGTTTAAATCTCCTCCGAAATATACATTTAATGTTTGCATACCACCACATATTCCTAAAATAGGCTTTTTGGCTTTTATAAATACATCTATTACTTGTTTATCTAATTTGTATTCATCATATTTATATTCTTTACCCGGAAATGGAAGATCATTATAGTATTTAGGGTCTACACCTATTGAACTACCTGGCAATATTAAAGCATCACACATATTTTCAATTTTTTCTATATTTACTATTGATAATACTGGTATAATTAAAATATTTAACATATCAAATATCTCTATATATGACTTATTTATTGTATATCTTTTCTTAAATGGCGTTTCTTCTTCATAATTTTCTAATCTTCCAATAATTGCAACATTCATAACCAACTTTCCCTTCTTTTTGATTTAATCTATAAATGTTTTTAAAAATTTTTCAAATAATTTTATATCATACATTGCTTCTGGATGCCATTGTACCCCTATTATATTTCCGTTTTCTATTGCTTCAATCACACCATCTTTGCTTACAGCTGTAACCTCAAAATTTGGTGCTACATCTTTAATAGATTGTAAATGGTAAGAATTTACTTCCATATTTTCTTTATTATGTACTTTATATAGAAATGAATCTTTCTTTATTTTTATTTCATGTCTATCTACACTGTATTTTTTTAAAGAATGATTTGGTATTAATTGATTTAATGTTCCTCCAAATATTACATTTAATATATGCTTTGTTTAAATTCTATTTTTTCATTTTTTTGAATTTCATCAAAAACTTTTTCAAACTTTTTTTCATGCTCTGTTAACATTTTGTTTTGTTCCAATATTTTATATTCTACGTTTGTTCGCCTTTCAAATACTTGTCCATTTCTTGCAATAAATTTTCGCATTTCAACAAAGGCATTCATAATCCTAATACTTACTTGTATTGCTACTTGATTTCTTAGCAATCCTGAAAGCATGGCAATTCCCTGTTCTGTAAATACATATGGTAATGTTCTTCTGCCTCCATAGTTTTCTGCTTCAATTTCAGTTAATTTAAAGCAAAAATTTTCAGGAAATCTCTCGATGTTTCTTCTTACAGCTTCATTTATACGTTTAGTTGGATACTGATATAACATAGCTACATCACTATCTAACATTACTTGTTTTCCTCTAATTGTATAAATTAAATTTTTTATGTTTTCTGTTTCAGATTTTGCTATATTTAATTTTTCATCTATTGGTACAATATTATTTTTTTCATTCATAATTAACACATCCTTAATTTGTTGTATGTATTATAGAACATATGTTCTCGAATGTCAAGTGCTTTTTTAAATCACAGGTAAATTCCATTTAATATTGTTTTTTAATAAAAAAATATAAGAGGCAGTACAAAAAACTACCTCTTAACACTATATCCATAATTCAAATCTATCCTCTAAAACATTTACAGAATCTCCTCCTACAAAAACTTTAAACTCTCCACTTTCTGCTATAAATTCTAATTTTTCATTCCAGAATTTTAACATATGCATATCTATATCAAAATGTATATATCTTATTTCATATGGCTTAAAATATTCTTTTTTAAATGCCTTTAATTCTTTTACTGGTCTTACCACACTTCCATATAAATCTTGTATATATAACTGTATCACTTCATATCCTGCATAATCACTTTGATTTTCTATTTTTACAGTTACAGTAATCGTTTCATTTCCACTAAGTTTATGTTTGTTTAGATGTAACTCTGTATATCTAAAATCACAATATGACAAACCATATCCAAATGGGTAAAAACTTTCTGTTGGAATATCTTGATATCTGGATACATATCGAAGATTGTCATGATGTGGTCTACCTGTATTATAATGGTTATAATATACTGGACATTGTCCTACATTTTGAGGAAAGCTCATGGTTAATTTTCCTGATGGATTTTCTTCTCCAAATAGCATTTCTACAATTGCTTTTGCTCCCATTGTTCCTGGGAACCATACTTCTAGAATTGCATCTAATTTTTCTTCTATTGTATTAAGTTCAATAGGTCTACCATTAAATAGAATTAATACCATTGGTTTGGATAATGTATATAATTTATTGATTAATTGTATTTGATTTTCTGGTAGAGCAATATTAGAACGTGAACATGCTTCTCCACTTTGTTTGTAATGCTCTCCTAACGCTAAAAAAATAATGTCCGCTTTTTTTGCAGTTTGTATTGCTGAAACAATCATGTCTTGTTCTTTTTGACTTTCATTTTCTACATGCACAGTAGGTAATCCATCTGCTGATAATACTTTATTAATTTCTTCTTGTCTTAAAATCTCACATCCTTTTGCATATAATACCTGACTTCCCATTTTTTCTTTAAATATATCTAAAATAGTACCATTTTTTGTTCTATCAGAAAACATAGACCATGAACCAGTAATTCCAATATTATCTATATATGGTCCAATTAAGGCAATCTTTTTATTTTTTTGTAATGGCAACACATGGTTTTTATTTTTTAATAAGACAAATGTTTCTTGTGTTAATTTTTTTGCTTTTTCTAGATTTGTTGGATTCATTAAATATGTCTTTTCTTTGATTTCATTCGTATTTCCATACGGATTTTCAAATAATCCTAATTTATTTTTTAAGGTTAATATTCTCAAAACACTTTCATTTACTTTGTTTTCTGTTTCTTGATTTTCTAAGCACAAGTCTTTTAAGTGATTTGCATATAAGCTAGACATCATATCAATGTCAACACCTGCATTAATAGCATTTCTTGCTGCTTCTATTTCATTTGCAGAATACCCATGTGTTATAGTTTCTTCAATTGCCCCATAGTCTGAAATGATAATTCCTTTAAATCCCAATTCTTTCCTAATTACTTCTTGAATTAACCATTTGTTTACTGTAGATGGGATACCATTTAATATGTTAAATGATGTCATTAACATTTCTGCTCCTGCTTCTATTGCTGCCTTATATGCTGGTAGATAATACTGTCTAAATTCTCTTTCTGACATATCTACTGTATTATAATCCCTTCCTGCTTCTACTGCTCCATAGGCTGCTATATGTTTCACACAAGATGCTATTTTTCCTATTTCTGCAAGATTTTTCCCTTGATACGCTTTTACCATTGTTTTGGCATAAATTTCTCCTAGAAGAGGATCTTCCCCTCCAATGGATTCCATCACTCTGCCCCATCTAGCATCTCTTGATAAGTCTACCATTGGTGAAAAATTTACATTAGCACCTGCTATACTAGATTCCATGCTAGATATTTCTGTCATCTCTTTTACAACTTTGGTATTCCATGAACACCCTTGTGCAATTGGTATCGGAAATGCAATTTTATATCCATTAATAACATCATCCATAAATAGAAGAGGTATTTTTAATCTACTTTTGGATAAATATTCATCTTGTATCTTTTTAACCTTTTCTGCTCCTATAACATTTAAAACAGAACCTACATGATATGCTTTCTCTTTAGATAGATGTAAATCTTTTAATGGTCCTGTTAATACACTGTTTGTATCTTCTGATAAGAATATATCTCCTGTAATTTGTACCATTTGACCTATTTTTTCTTCTACTGTCATTTCATTTAATAGTTCTACTATTTCCTTATGTTTCATAGAAACCTCCATTCAAGCAATTTGACTCTGTGTATAAGATTGGTGTAAAAAGCTTTCTTTCCACACGAATTCTATTTATTAAAAGCAAAATTTCTATACAAAAATCACACTCGAATTTCTTTTG
This sequence comes from uncultured Clostridia bacterium, assembly GCA_944389225.1. Classification (GTDB taxonomy): domain Bacteria; phylum Bacillota; class Clostridia; order TANB77; family CAG-508; genus CAG-269. Next base: position 16,160 of record CALXLP010000005.1, read on the forward strand.
TTTTTGTATTCATATTTTTTTTACTAATATTTAACATTTCTAATCCTTTTTGTACATATTCATTTTTCATGAGCTGATTCCATAGTAATTGAGATAAATAATTTTCTATCATCATCATAGATATGCCTTTATCAATTCCAATGACTTCTTTTGAATACCATTGTCCATTTTCTAGGTTGTATCCATCAATAAAACCATATTTTCCCCATAATTTTGGATAATGGTTGTAATAATTTTCTAATGCTTTTATACTTAATTCTGGTGTGAATACGACAGAACCTGCTGCACCACATGGGCTAACCGTTCCATCATTTAGTTTATTTACATCTGCTAAAGCTGGCATTGCTCCATATTCTCCAGAATATCCATTAGGTCCTAGACATGCTGTTAATCCCCATGAATTTTCACCAAACGTTTTAAATCTATCTTTATTTTTAATACAATATGTCCTATTGGCTATGGTTGCTTTTTTTGAATTTTCAAACCAGTCAATTCCATTTTCATCTTTTCTATCTCTAAAATCTATCCATGCATGAGAAAATTGATAAGTAAATAATGTTCCACAATATGTATAAATAATATCTTCTATTCCTTCATATGTACATGTTTCTTTTCTCATTTCATCATACATTGTTTTTGGAATGGGATATGTTGGAGAAGCCACGCCTAAAATATATAACATTAATTGCTCAGCATACATATCCCAATGTCCCCAAAATCCCGTTTCTGGTTTATATCCCATATAAAAATAATTACTTTCTTTATTTCGATACCATTCCCAATTCACTCTTTTATATAGTTCTTCTGCTTTTTGCTTTATCTTTCCTCGAAAATATTCTCCTGCTGATATTGCTCCACATATAAAGATAGCTGTATCAATAATCGATATTTCACAATTCCATTCTCTTTTTCCTGTATAGATATTCACAAAATGATAATAAAATCCATTTTCTCCTTCTACATAATTTAAAAATGTATCTAACGTTTTACTTACTCTTCTATAAGCCTCTGGATAAGAAATCCAGTTTCTATTAGCTCCAATCACTAAAGCTGCTAATCCATATCCGACAGATGCAATACTTGCAATTTCATCTGCATACATATCCTTATCTTTTATTAACCCATATCCTTTGCTTTTCAAATCTACATTTGCTTCTTTTATGAAGAAATGATAACTTGCTTTTAATTCTTTTAACAATAATGTATCTCCATATTTCTTTAGTAATCTCATATATATATTTCACCTCTAATACTATCTTAGCATGTCTTTTTACTTTTTCCTATGGAAATTATTGGTCACTTATTTATTATAGAGAACAAATATCTAATAAAAATCTATCTATTGTTAAATTTTATTATCCACTTGCATCAATTATGTAAATGTAATATAATATCTGCTGAAACTTATCCATAAAATACTGCTATTTTGCAGTATTTCTTGTAACTAAAATGAAAGAGGTATACAAAATGACAGAAAAATTTAAAACAATTCTAGATTCTTTAGGAAATTATCCCCCTGAATATGTTACTGACTTCTCTATATATCGGAACTGCTATGCACACGCATTAAATTGCATGTACGAAGATAGAGATTATACAGTATATTCACCTGGTGCAATCTATGCTACTTTTAATGATAGTGATATATTCACAGATTGTGATGCTACGTACTATTTTAGAGAAGACCTATTTATAAAATTGATAAAAAGAGATTGCTCTGTTTTATCTATTAATGCCGATTGCTGTAGTTTTGATTCTAAGATAGATGAAAATGCATATAAGATTGCTTTAACATATTCTAAAGCAGATAATGATTTTCATTTTATCAGGCAAAACATCGACGGCTCATGGTCTCATAAACCAGGGTATGGTAGCTTACACCACTTAATTAAAAGTGAACAGATTTCTTATCATGGTGAATCACATATCGACATAAAGGGGATCCCATACAAAGTTATCGAAATCATGAAGTTACAGAAAGTCTAAAAATTCAAAGAACAGCTTGCTCCAAAATATTTTAAGAGCAAGCTGTTTTTATTTAAATATCTTTATTTTTTATATAATTTTATCTACTATTTATATTCTTCCATAAGTTCATCTCTCACTTTTTTATCTAATGCTAAAATCTCTTCAACAGATGTTAATGGTGTTACTTTATGATTATCTAAAGCTTTTTCAATCATTCTTGGTATCTCTGTATAAGTAATTTCTTTATCTAAAAATTTCTTTACCGCCACCTCATTTGCTGCATTTAATACGACTTGTGCACTATGTCCCATTTCTATTGCTCTAAAAGCTAATTTTAAGCATTTAAACTTTTCTAAGTCTGGCTTTTCAAATTTTAGTGTTTGTACTTCAAATAAATCTAATTTTTCAATTCTGTTTTCTAGTCTCGTTGGATAATTTAATGCATAAGCTATTGGAATTTGCATATCTTTTGGTCCAATATTGGCCATAATGGTTCCATCTTTAAATTGTACCATAGAATGAACCAAACTTTGTCTATGTACAACCACTTGAATATGAGATGGATCTACATTAAATAACCATCTAGCCTCTATAACTTCAAAACCTTTATTCATCATTGTAGATGAGTCAATGGTAACTTTTGGTCCCATTTTCCATGTTGGATGATTTAATGCCTGTTCTGGGGTGATATCATCCGTAATTGGTTTATCAAAAAATGGTCCTCCTGACGCGGTTAATAATATTTTATCAATTGGATTAGTTTCCTCTCCTCTTAAACATTGCATAATAGCACTATGTTCACTATCTACTGTAAGTAATTCTGTTTTACATTCTTTTGCTAAATTCATAATCAAAGAACCACCTGTTACCAACACTTCTTTATTTGCTAGTGCAACTTGTTTTGTATGTTTTATCATGTTGTAAGTTGGTTCTAATCCTGAAATTCCAACTAAAGCTGATACAGCAATATCTGCATCTTCTAATTTGGAAATTTCTCTTAGTCCTTCTTCTCCATAGTAAACATCTAAACCAGGAAATTCCTCTTTTAACCTATCTGCATTTTCTTTTGCTGTAATATACACATGTTTTGGTTGAAATTTATGAATTTGCTCGATTAATTTTGTAATATTTCTTCCAGCAACCAATGTAATTGCTTGAAATAAATCAGGATTTTCCTCCACAATTCTTAATGTTGTTGTTCCAATGGAACCTGTTGAACCAAAAATAGATATTTTTTTCATATATAAATTCCTCCTATAACTTTTTTATCATTTCTTCTATTTGTTTATCTTCTTTTGCAGGGATTTCATTTGTATGTAATGAATAGATATAATCTTTTTCCCTATCAAAATCTGCATTCAAAAACTTAAAAACTAATTTAGCTGTATCTAGTGCATGCTTTGGTTCTCCTGTTCCTCCACCAGCCAAAACTAAGATACCTCTTTTTTTCTTAAAAACAATTTTTTTATTTAAAAAGTATCGATTACTCCATATCCAATTTAATCTTGTTACCATATTAAACATAGGTGGTGTCATATTATACATATATACAGGAGAAGCTAAGATGAGAATATCATAATCATCTTTATATAATTTCTCCATGTTATCTTTGATACTACAGCCTTCTTGTTTCCAACAATATTTACAATCTATACATGGTTTTATATTTTCATCATATAAATAGATTTCTTCAATTTCTCCATTTAGTTTTTCTTTTATTTTACTTACTATATATGATGTGTTTCCATCTTTATGTGGTGAACCATTTAATATTAATGTTTTCATTCTTTTTTCTTCCTTTATTTTTTCTTTATTATATCAACTATCATATTTTGAATCAATGATTTTTTAATATAAATACGAAAAAGAGCTTAGCCCTTTTGTTCTTTCTAAGCTAAGCTACCTTTTCCAAACTAATACTAATCAATTAGCATGACGTATATCCCTTATGATATTATCGGAATATACGAACAAGTTAACTTTATCTCCCTCTTTGTAATCAGAAGAACCTTTCATAAACTTTTTTTGAAAAACTCTCCCATTCTCAAGATGAAACTCCCAAGTTTCCATCTTTTCTTCAGTATTTTGAGAAGTTGAGGATTTAATTTCAATTTTCTTAATTCTAGTCTCCAAAATAGTTTTAAGTTTTACCCGCCTATTTCTCTCTTTCTGTTTGATTTCTCGATGTTCAAATTCTGGTTTCTCGACGTCAACACTGCTTAAAATTCTTCTTAAAAATTCAAACACTTTCATTCATTTCCTTCCTCTTTTTTTGTTGTTAACTTCTAATTGTTTCTTAGTTATTATCTCTCCTTTCTTTCATTCGAAACCGGATGTTTCTACTGCTGAATCTGTATTTACTTATAACTTAGATATTTTAACATATATTTAAAAGTTTTTCAAATAAACTGCAAGAAGAAGCCATTGCTGACTTCTTCTCTACTTAATATAGAAAATAATGAGGAATCATCATATCTAGCTTTCGTATAAGCTGCCATGGTGTTTTAGGACACCACATTCCAGATGGATCCTCTTTTTTTAGCCATAGAACAGATTCTGTATATGCCTTTGCATATAAGTTCATAACCATATATTGTATTTCCACGGTTTTCTCAATACCAAAGGTTCTTGATTTTTTAGCAATATAATCAAAATAAGTAATTTTATCATCTTTGAAAGATATCTTTTCATATATTGCTCTTATATGTTTCAGTTCCTTAGCTTCCTCGGGCTCAAATGTATCTGTAAGATGTCGATATCCTATCTCATCATCTTTATGACCTAATGCTTTTATGGCAATATGGATAAAGTCCTCAAACTCTTTATAAAACCGTTCTGTTTCAAATTTTTCATTCGGTTTTACATCATCTAGAGCTTGCCTTCTTATTACTTTTCCCATATTTAGAAGCAAAGAGTCTAGCTTTAGAGTATATTCCTTTTTTCGAATCTTTCGGATTATTTTTTTGCATTTATAATACAAAGTTCCATAGAAACTCATTATCACCAATGCATATATCATTTCATCTTCTTTAACCCTTCCTCCAATCGGAATAACTCCATGTTCACAACGAAATTCTATCATCCCTTCTGCATCAAGTCTTGTGTTCATATGGAAATGATTTAATTGTCTTACAATTTCATGAATTCTGAAATCTTCTTCTACTAAATCCATTAATTGTTTCCGCATATTTTCTATATTTTTTAATAATTCTTCTGATTTTCTCATCCGTATATCCTCCCCTTAATTGTGGTTGAGTTATTGTAGTTACATATTTATTATTATATCATTTTATACGATATTATGTCAATTTGAAACCATATAAATAAAACCTATCCAAACTTGGATAGGTTCATATCATGCTATTTCATCTTTTCTTTTATTCTCACCAATGTATTTAATGCATCAATTGGTGTTAATTCATTTAAGTTAATTTTATCAATTTCATGAGCAATCTCTGCTAACTTGAAATTATACATATCAAACTGTCCTTCAACTTGTTTCTTATCTTTCTTTTCTTCTTTTTTACCTGTTAAGATATTTTTTCTTTCTAAAGATTTTAAGATTTTGTTTGCTTCTTCTGTTACTAGTTTTGGAACACCTGCTAATCTTGCTACATGAATACCATAGCTTTCATCTGTTCCTCCTCTCACAATCTTTCTTAAAAAGATAATATCTTCTCCTTTTTCTTTAACGGCAATAGAATAGTTTTTAACACCTTCTACTTTGTTCTCTAATTCTGTTAATTCATGATAGTGTGTTGCAAATAACGTTTTTGCTCCACATTTTTCTTTATTTGCAATATATTCTGCTACCGCCCAAGCAATAGATAGTCCATCATAGGTAGATGTTCCTCTTCCGATTTCATCTAAGATAACCAAACTGTTTGGCGTTGCTTCTTTTAAAATAGTGGCTACCTCCATCATTTCCACCATGAAGGTACTTTGTCCCATACTTAAATCATCAGATGCACCAACTCTTGTAAAGATTTTATCAACCACACCAATTTTAGCTTCTTCTGCTGGTACAAAACTTCCAACTTGTGCCATTAACGTAATTAAGGCAACTTGTCTCATATATGTTGATTTACCAGCCATATTAGGTCCTGTGATAATGGATAATCTATTTTCATCTTTGTCTAAATAGGTATCATTTTCAACAAACTCACCTGCACCTAGCATTTTTTCTATAACAGGATGCCTTCCACCCTTAATATCAATAACTCCTGAATTATCTACTTGTGGCATACAATAATTCATATCTTCTGCTACTTGTGCAAATGATGCTAACACATCTAATGTAGACACCATAGTTGCTGTTTTTTGCAATCTGATAACATTTTTAGCAATTTCTTCTCTAATTTTTGTAAATAAGTCATATTCTAGGCTAACAACCTTTTCTTCTGCACCTAAAATTTGATTTTCCAAGTTTTTCAATTCTTCTGTAATATATCTTTCTGCATTTGTTAAAGTTTGTTTTCTAATATATCTTTCAGGAACTTGATCTAGGTTTGATTTGGTAACTTCTATAAAATAGCCAAATACTTTATTAAATCCTACTTTTAAATTTTTAATTCCTGTTTTTTCTTTTTCATCAGCTTCCAATTGAATAATCCAATTCTTTCCCTCTGTTGTTGCTGTTTTTAATTTATCAACTTCTTCATCATATCCCATTTTAATGATTCCGCCATCTTTTACAGTCATTGGTGGATCATCTACAATAGATTTTTCAATCAATTCATAGATATCTTGTAACTCATCTAAGTTATCATAGATGTCTTTTAACATAGCAGATGTACAATTTTCTAGTACTTTTCTAAGTTCTGGTAATCTTGCTAAAGAGTTTTTTAATGTAATCATATCTCTCGCATTGGCATTACCATAAGCCATTTTTCCTGCTAGTCTTTCAATATCATAAACCTTTTTTAGATTATCTATCACATCACCTCTTAGCATGACATTTTCTTTTAATTCTTTAACAGCTTCTAATCTTCTATTAATCTCTAAAGTATCAATTAATGGATCATTTAGCCATCTTCTTAAATGTCTTCCTCCCATAGAAGTTGATGTTTTATCTAATACCCATAATAAGGTTCCTTTTTTAGATTTATCTCTCATTTTTTCTGTAATCTCTAGATTTCTTCTAGCATTCATATCTAATGACATATATTTTGATATTTGATAAACCGTAATTTTATTAATATGGTCTAAGCTAGTCATTTGTGTTTGCTCTATATATTCAATTAATGCATTGATACTAGCTACTGCAAAACTTCTTTCTTCTATATTTTCAATTGGTTTTTGATTGGTATCCACTAAGTTAAATCGTAATTTGATAATATCTGGTTTACTATCAAAAAATTTATCTTGAAATCTTGTAATATATGTACTAAAACGCTCTCTAATTTTACTCATTTCTTCTGTGCAATCTGCTAAATTAGAATTAATGACTAATTCTGATGGTGAATATCTTGCAATTTCATCTAACAATTGTGGAAAATTGTTATTGTCTTTAATTTCTGCTGCATAGAATTCTCCTGTTGATATATCACATACACTAATACCAAAATAGATTCCAGATTTAAAAATAGACATGATATAGTTATTTTTTCTTTCTTCAAGCATATTGCTCTCTACAATGGTACCTGGTGTAACAACTCTAATAACACCTCTTTTGACAATTCCTTTTGCTGTTTTAGGATCTTCTAATTGTTCACATATAGCAACTTTGTATCCTTTTGCAATTAATCTGGAAATATACATTTCAGCTGCATGATGTGGTACACCTGCCATTGGTGCTCTTTCTTCTTGTCCACAATCTTTTCCTGTTAATGTAATTTCTAGTTCTCTTGCTGCAGTAATGGCATCATCAAAAAACATTTCATAAAAATCACCTAATCTATAAAACAAAATACAATCTTTGTATTGTTCTTTTGTTTCAAGATATCGTTGCATCATAGGTGAAAATTCTTTGTTTTTATTTTCTGACATTTATATTTCTTCTCCTTTCTTTCTTTCGTTTTCCTTATCTATTCCATTAATAATATCTTTTATTTCCCTTCTAAAAGAATCATCATCTGTGTATTCTGGTAGCTTATACTTTTGCCATGCCCAATCACTAGGTTCTATTCTTTTTTCTAATTCTTCAGCAGGAATAACCCCAGACATGTGTGCATCTCTCAAATTACACACACCTTCTAAAAATCTTTGGCTATTTTCTGAAATCAGAAATGGATTTTCTGTAAGAATATATTCTGATAATGACATATATCGGTTTCCTACCTTAACTAGAAAATTATCCCCAATAATCAAATGCATTTTTAGTTTTTTGATAGAATTTTTTAAAATCCTTGGGTATTTCACTATATATCTATTTACTTGATCTTTGGATATATTGGGAGACCAATTATCAAATATTTCACACATGGGTTTCAATTTTCTTTCCACATCATTTGTCATAAATCTCGAATCTCTTAAAATCATCTGGATAACATCTTGTTTTGTAATATACCCCTCATCTCCTGGCTTCATTCCGTCATTTCTTTCAGTTACAAAATCAAATATTTCTACTAATTTCATAGCAAATGTGTCTTTTGCCATTGTTGTATGTTGATTAATATTTATATTTTCAAATATGGTTTCAATATCTTCTTTCCTTATTCCTAATTGTATTAATTTTTCTATTGCTTCTTTATAGTTTTCTTCCCTTTGCTCTTTTTTTATTGTTTTTGCACTTTTTCTATTTTTTCGAAAATGGTTACTTAATACTCTTTGAAATTCTTCTTTTTCTTCGTCTGACAAAATAGCTAAAATATTTTTTCTCAATGTTTTTCTATCAATATGAACTTCCTCTGCTAATGAACGAATGGATTGTCCTTGCATAATTTTATTTTTACAATCTATTAAAAAACTTCTTTCTAATATTAATTTATCCATATAAACTTCCTTTAAATTTAACTTTTATTTTTCTACAACAATTCCTTTTAAATACCACATATGTTCTGATACAATTTTTAATTCTATCATTTGATTAATTAAATTTTTGTCTCCTTCAAATATAACCACTTTATTGCTATCTGTTCTTCCTGTTAGCATCTTTTCATTATTCTTACTCGTTCCTTCAACCAATACTTTTTGAATGGTTCCTACATATTTTTGATTATTTTCTTCTATTTGACTTTCCACCAATGCTTTTAATCTATCAAAACGTTTATGTTTAATTTCTTCTGGAATTTGATTTTCCATTTTATCTCCTGGTGTTCCCACTCTTCTTGAATAAATAAACATATATACTTGTTCAAATCTTACTTTTCTTACCACATCTAATGTATCTTTAAATTCCTCTTCTGTTTCTCCTGGGAATCCTACAATAATATCTGTTGATAATGTTAGATTTGGTATTTTTGCCTTCATCTTATCTACTAGATTTAAATATTGTTCTTTTGTATATTTACGATTCATTTCTTTTAATACTTTTGTATTTCCAGATTGTAATGGTAAATGTATTAATTTACATACTTTATCACAGCTAGCAATTGCTTCAATGACATCATCTGTAAAATCTTTAGGATGTGGTGAAACAAAGCGAATTCTTTCAATTCCTTCTATTTTATTAATTGCTTTTAGTAATGTAGCAAAAGAATGAACACCTTCATATTCCTCAAATGGTATTCCTTTTTCTTTTTCTACTCGTAAATAGGAATTGACATTTTGCCCTAATAAAGTAATTTCTTTATATCCTTGTTTTGCTAATTCTTGTACTTCTTTGATAATTTCTTTTGGTTCTCTACTTCTTTCTCTTCCTCTTACATAAGGCACAATACAATAGGTACAAAAATTATTACAACCATTCATAATCGTAACAGATGCTTTTATATCACTATCTCTTTTAATTGGTAGTCCTTCATATATCTCTCCATCAATATCTAAAATATCTTCTTGTTTTTTCTTTTCGATTAACGCTTTGTATAAATCTTCTGGGAAACGATATAATGTATGTGTTCCAAATATGATATCAACAAAAGGATAACTTTCTTTGATTTTATCGGTTATATGTTTTTCTTGCATCATACAACCACCAATTGCAATAATCGTTCCTTTTTCTTCTTTTACACGTTTTAATTCTCCCAATTTTCCAAATAGCTTATCTTCTGCATTCTCTCTTACACAACAGGTATTAAATAGATTTAAATCAGCATCTTGGAAGTTATTGGTTCTTGTATATCCCATTTCTTCTAACATACCACAAAGTTTTTCTGAATCATTTTCATTTAATTGACAACCCATTGTTAAAATATGATATTTTAATGTTTTTCCTTGATGTAATTGTTTTACTTTTTCTATATATTCTTCTTGTTTTTTTACTTCTTTTATTGTATCCACACTTATACCTCCATCATCTGCATATTTTATTATATTTTCGCGATTTTTGCAAGAAATTTGTCGGTAAAATCTTTTTTAATTCCTCTTTTAATGGTATAATATATAAAAAGACATACAAAGGAGGATTTTTAGATATGAATGATTTTAGTTCTTTATTAAAAACAAAAGCTTCTAAAAGAATTGGGCGTTCTAATGTAATTGAAATATATAGGCAAGCAAGAAGTGAGAATAAAGAATTTTCATTAGAAGATTTACAATTATTAAATACGAACGATTTGCTAAAAAGAGATTTTAAGCATAAAATAGATAAACATATATTAGCTTTATGGGGAATGTTAGATATGAAATCTTTCGTTGATGCTTTATCAGGAAATACAGTAAATCCTTATTTTTTAACTACAAAAGATTTAAAACCTGTCAAAGATTTACCAGAATACACCTATCTATCTGATGAAGCAAGACTTTTAAATTTATTAGATATTAAATATATTAAACATTTTGAATTAGAAGGAGTTTCATTTAGTGAAGTTTTTTTAGTAACTTATGAAATTGCAGATAAAGATAATTATTTTAGACCATATGTAACTTTTCTAACACTAAATCAAGATAATCAATTTATTGAATTCGGATATGGATATGATACAAATGATAATGGTAATGTAGAGTTATTTTTATCTTCTTATAATTACTTGGTTTATTTAACGCCAAAAGGAGCTATCCATTCTCCATTGTCTGGTAAAATGACAAAATTAAAAATTCAAGATATCCTAACTTCTGAAGAAGTTTCAAAATTATATAAATAGTTAAACCACTTTAAAAGTGGTTTTTTTCGTACAGCTATTCTATACATAACTTTTTTTACACAAAAAAATAAAAGTAGAGTTTTTCTACTTTCATTTCTATGCAAGTCCATATTTTTTCTTGAATCTATCTGCTCTACCACCAGCTGTTTCTTGTCTTAAGTTTCCTGTCCAGAATGGATGACATTTAGAGCATATATCTACTTTGATATCTTTTTTTGTTGAACCAACTTCTATAACATTTCCACATGCACATGTGATTGTTGTTTGGTTATAGTTTGGATGTATTCCTTCTTTCATTGATTGTTCACCTCTTTCTTAATTTGAAATAATCTGACTGTTTTTTATCATAACATATTTTTTTATATTTTTCAAGACCTAATTCGTGTTATTTTCATTATTATTTGTTTCATTTTGTTGTTGGTCATATATATATTGTGCAGATGACAACATTTCACTGTTTAGTGAAAGTTTATGCACTAATTTATTCATTATATTAAACACACAAGCTACTATTAAAATAAGCATCCCAATTTTTTTCCAATATTTAGCAAGCATATGTTTTCTCCCTTTCTTTAATATACATATATAATTATATATATTTTTTCATGAATTGTCAATAATTTTTAAAGTTTTGGTTACAATAAAATTGGTGATTTGAATGAACAAAAAATTAGGAATCTTTATCATTATTGGATTACTTGCATTAATTGGAATTGGTATCTATTTTTATGTGCAAAATACTAGTACAGATAAACAAGAAACAAATTATGAAGCCAATAAAACTTCAGTAGAAGACAATACATCTAATGAAGAAAATACATCTAATAATGAAACTACTAATGAAACAAAAAATACCACTTCTGAGAACACCACCAATACAGATAATACACCTAAAACAGTAGAAGAACAACTTTCTGCCTTTTCTACAAAAATTTATTCTAATGATGCGAATAGAACAAAAAATATGGAAATTACCACTTCTACATTAGACGGAACCATTGTAAAAAAAGGTGAAACATTTTCTTTTTGTAATACAGTAGGTCCTGCTACTAGTACTAAAGGCTATTTAGAAGCAGATATTTATGATCATAATGGGAACAAGAAAAAAGGTTATGGTGGTGGTAATTGTCAAGTTAGTAGTACTTTATATAATGCCGTGTTAGAAGTATCAGATTTAACAATCATTGAAAGACATCCACATAGTAATCATGTACCTTATGTACCAGATGGCAAAGATGCGGCTGTTGCTTATGGTAGTTATGATTTCAAATTTCGAAATGATACCGGAAATGATATAAAAATTTTATCTTCTGTTACAGAAGGCTTAGTTAATGTTACCTTAATGAGCTTAAAAACGCAATAAGGGATTTTGGGACAATTTGGGACGTTTCTTTTTGGACATTTTTTACTTACAATAAAAATTAAAATAACTGTCCAAAAAGAAACGTCCCAAATGGACATAAATTTTGTTTTTCTTTAATATCATTTTAAAAGGTGATAGTTTGAGAAAAACAAAATTATTTTTTATTAATGGTATTATTTTAACCATAACCGCACTTAGCATGCGTGGTATTGGATTAATTTTTAATATATATGTAGCAAATAAGGTCGGATCTGAAGCAATCGGTATCTTTAGCTTAATTATGTCTGTTTATAATTTCGCAATCACACTTGCCACTTCTGGAATTGGTGTTGCTTGTACTTGTATTGTTTCTGAAGAATTTGCAAAAGGAAATTATATTAATGGTATAAAAGCTGTAAAAACCTCTATCATTTTTGCTATATTACTAGGGGGCTTTTCGTCTATTCTTGTTGTTCTATTTGCCCCTATTATTTCTGCTACATGGTTAAAAAATATGGTATCAAAAGTTCCTCTTTTATTGATTTCACTTGGCTTACCTCTCATTTCAGTTTCTTCTGTGATTGGTGGCTATTTTTCTTCTGTGGAAAAACCATATAAAAGTGCAATTTCACAAATTTTAGAAACTACCGTAAAGATTATCGCTACTGTTTGTTTACTATATTTCAATCCTTCAAAAGATGTAGAATCCATTTGTATTTTTCTTATTTTAGCTGATGTCATCTCTGAAATATTCTCCTTTAGTTTAAACATTATCTTTTATCTGATTGATAGAAGAAAATACATATCAAAAAGAAGTTTACCAGTTCAAATGAAGAAAAAAATTTTTACGATTGCTTTTCCGATTAGTATAACCTCTTGCATTCGTTCTGGACTTTCTTCTTTAAAACAATTTCTAATTCCCATTCGACTAGAATTATCTGGTATTTCTTATTCTTTAGCTGTTTCTAACTATGGTTTAATTGGTCGGAATGGTTATGCCTGTAATTATGTTTGCAAATGTTCTTATTGGTTCTTTTAGTGGATTATTGGTTCCAGAATTTTCGCGATTGCTTGCTGGTGGGAATTATAACAGACTAAAAACTGTTTGTGATACCATTTTTAAAGTTACCTTTATTTTTTCTATTTGTGTAACAGGAATTTTTATTATATTTGCCAATGAAATTAGTCTTATGGTTTATCAATCTATTGAGGCAGGTAAATGGATAAAAATATTATCCCCTCTTATCTTTTTTATGTATATTGATAATATTATTGACAATATGCTGAAGGGCATTAATGAACAAGTAAGTGTCATGATTTGTAACATTATTGATTTATTAGTTACGATATCCATTATCTTTTTTATTGTTCCAATTATGGGAATGTATGGATATATTTTAAGTATTTTTGTGAGTGAACTTTTAAATTTTACGATTAGTAGTATTCAATTAAAGAAAAAAATCAAGTATTCCGTAAATTTTAAAAAATTTATTATGCGACCTATTTTTGCTTGTCTAGTATCTTATTTGTTAATTAAACTGTTACCTATAAACTTTTTATCTTTTTCATTAAATACGATTATGCAAATTGCCTTGTTTATTTTGTTTTATTTAATTTTTATGATAGTATTTAATAGAAAACGTGTTTATGGAAAATTGAAAGAATTTTATTAAAGATATTATATATTTTTGAATATTTTATGTGTTACTACTCATCTCTAAATAATGAATTTAATATAAAAACACTTGCAACTCAGAGATTTCTATGTTATTATATCTGCATAGGTATATTTTGCCTATGTAACCTTAGCCATATCTTGTTTTTTTAGGGTATGGTGTGGCGAATCTGGTAACAGATTTTTTCACCTTTAAAAGGAGGTGAAACTATGAGATGCTCACATAAAATGAATTATGATGCGTCGAGGCGATGCCATAATTCTATGTTGACATCTACGTTTGCTTCAGATAGTCTGTGGCGCAGTGAAAAGACTACGAAGCCACGTAGAGAAAATCTCTGGCCAAGATTTTTAGAATGATGTCTCGTTGATTGATTTCTAAGATCCTTAACAGGATAGCCCTAGAAGAGGGCTATCCTGTTTTGAAATTCGTACTTATTTAATTATATTTTTTACAATAAATTATATCTCTACTCTACTCCCGTTGCAATCACTGTAACAACAACTTTGTCATCCAAAGATTCATCTGTAATCGTTCCAAATACAACATTGGCATCTTCACTAATTAAATCATTAATTTTACCAATCCCATCATTAATTTCGCTTAAAGCCAATTCAGAATTTCCTCGAACATTAAAGATAACACCTTTTGCATTATTGATTTTATTTTCTGTAAGCGCATTATCAATGGCTTGATTAACTGCATCCACCATTCTGCCTTCTCCTTCAGCTTCACCAATTCCCATATATGCCATTCCTTTATATGTTAGCATTGTTGTTATATCTGCAAAATCAACATTAATATCTCCTACTGATGTAATTAAATCTGTAATACTTTTGATTCCTTGCTCTAACACATTATCTGCCATTTTGAAAGCATTAATAACACTCATCTTTTGATTTCCAGCAACCTTTAATAATTTATCATTTGAAATTAAAATTAAGCTATTAACATGCTGTTTTAATTTTTCAATTCCAACATCTGCTCTACTTGATCGTAATCTTCCTTCAAAAAGAAATGGTTTTGTAACAATCGCAATCGTTTGAATTCCCATCTCTTGTGCAATTTCTGCAACTACAGGGATTGCTCCTGTTCCAGTTCCTCCTCCCATTCCTGCTGTTAAGAATAATAATTGTGTACCTTCTAATAGTTTTTTAATATCTTCTTTACTTTCAATTGCTGCTTTTTCTCCCATATCTGGGTTTGCTCCTGCACCTAATCCTTTAGTTGTTTCTTTTCCGATTTGTAATACATTTTCCATTTTTGTTTTATTTAACATAGCAAGTTCTGTATTAATAAAATAAAATTCAACATCTTTTACTTGATCTTCAACCATTTGTCTGACAGCATTATTGCCACCTCCACCAATTCCAATGACTTTTATTTTTGGAATAGATGTCTTTATTTCTCCATATATATTTCCATAATTGTTTCCATATTTATTTTCTATTTGTATCATTTTTACAACCTTCCTTTTCTAATTTACTTTTGTATGTATCGCTTAGTATTATATAGTTATCTTTTAAATTTTTCAATACCAATCTGGACTTTTTTAAATTATAATGAAAAATTTGTTTAAAAGCGAAAATTTGTTTTCAAAAGTATTGCATTTTCATTTTTCGAATGATATAATCGTACATATGTTTGGAGGTAGATTATGGATATTTTTGATAAATTAAAAATACTTGCAGATTCTGCTAAATATGATGCTTCTTGTAGCTCTAGTGGTAGTAATCGAAAAAATACAAACGATGGAATTGGAAATGGTCATGTTTCTGGTATTTGCCATAGTTGGGGTGCAGATGGTCGTTGTATTTCTCTTTTAAAAATTCTATTTACAAATGCCTGTATGTATGATTGTAAATATTGTATTAATCGCTCTTCAAATTCTGTGCCTAGAGCCACCTTTACACCTCGTGAAGTTGCAGATTTAACCATTCATTTTTATAAACGAAATTATATTGAAGGTCTATTTTTAAGTTCGGCAGTTATCAAATCTCCTGATTATACAATGGAAAGATTAGTTGAAACAGCTTCTATTTTGAGAAATGAATATCATTTTCATGGATATATTCACTGTAAAACCATTCCTGGTTGTAGTCAAGAGTTGATTGATAAATTAGGTGTTTTGGTAGACAGGATGAGTATTAATATAGAACTTCCTTCAAATGATAGTTTGAAATTATTAGCACCTCAAAAGGAAAAAGACGGAATTTTAAAACCAATGACCTATATTTCCAATACATTAAAATTAAATAAAATGGATAAATCAAAATATAAAGAGAAATTTGTTCCAGCAGGTCAAACCACACAATTAATGGTTGGTGCTACACCTGAAACAGATTTAAAGATATTAAAACTTTCTGAAGGAATGTATAAATCTTTAAAACTAAAAAGAGTTTACTATTCTGCTTATGTTTCTATCAATAATGATAAAAACCTACCTACTTTAGAAAAACCACCACTTTTAAGAGAAAACCGATTATACCAAGCAGATTGGTTGCTTCGATTTTATGGGTTTCAAGCAGATGAACTATTAAATGAAGAACATCCAAATTTTAATACTTTATTAGATCCTAAATGTGATTGGGCTTTAAGAAATTTAGATAAATTTCCAATAGAAATCAATACTGCTAATTATCACACTTTACTTAGAATTCCTGGTATTGGTGTGATTAGTGCCAAAAAAATTATTACTGCTAGAAGAGAATTTTTGTTAGATTTTGAAAGTCTAAAAAAATTAGGTGTTGTCTTAAAAAGAGCACAATATTTTATAACTTGTAAAGGAAAATATTTTTATGAAGTCAATAAATTTAACAAAAATTTTATTGAAACTAATTTATTGTATACAGAAAGAAATACAATACCACAAAAGAAATTTGAACAATTATCAATGTTTGATACATTGTTGCCTACAAAGGAGGATAAAATAAAATGTCTAACTGGAAGCTTGTAAACACAACCTATTTATATGATGGTACATTTGATGGATTATTAACCATTGTTTTTGAGAGCTATTCTCATAAAACATTGCCACAAAAAATTGTTTCAGAAGAGGAATATATACAAAATTTTTTAGATAAAACACAATATATAAATACCAATTATGAAAAGGCAAAACGTGTTTTTGAAGGAATTAATAAAAATATTTGCTATGAAGCTCTATATAATAGTTTTTATGCTTTTTTATCAGATGGAAAAGAGAAAGAAATTAAAATTCTAAAATATTTATGTGATGGATTTGACATCGGACCTAAAATTAACACTATGCTTACTATTTCCTATGTCTTTTCTGTTATCAATATGAGAAAAAGAGCTTTATCAGAATGCCATAAGTTAAAAGGATTACTTCGATTTATGGAAATAGGAAAAAATTTGTATTATGCCTCTATTCACCCAGATAACAATATTATAGAACCTTTAGGACATCACTTTATTAAAAGACTACCTACACAAAACTTTATCATTCACGATAAGAACAGAAATATTTGTTTTTTATATAACTCACAAGAATACAAAATCATTGATAGCACCAATTTAACAATACCTGATGTTACTGAAGAAGAACAAAAATACCAAGAACTTTGGAAATTATTTTTCAAAACCATTGCCATACAAGAAAGAAAAAATGCTAGATGTCAAATGCAATTTATGCCTAAAAAATATTGGCAAGATTTAATTGAAGAACCATAATGTCCAATTGGGGACGTTTCCTATTGGGACATTTTTAAATTATAAAAAACAACTTTTATCTTTACCATACATAAAATTTTCCCTACATATAAGACAAGGACACACCAAATTAGATATTTTTGTTTTTCGGTATGTCCTTTATCATTTTTATATCCGTTTTTTAATTATTTTATTTTGAAAAATGTCCAGACAGAAACGTCCCTAATTGGACATTTTTCTTACAATGCCTGTTGTTCCATCTAATTCCACTATATCACCGGTTTTTATATTATCCAGTAATCCTGTAATTCCTACTACTGCAGGTATACCAAGTTCTCTTGAAACAATTGCTGAATGAGATAATAAACTTCCCCTTTCTACTAAAATTCCACTTGCAGCCGGAAATAGCATAATCCAACCCGGATCTGTATACTCAGCAACTAAAATTTCTCCTTGTTCTAATTTTGCATTTGCCGGATTATCTATTACTTTTACTCGTCCACTAATTCTTCCTGGTGATGCTCCAATTCCTTTTAAAGTTTCTTTTTCATCTTTTATCTTATCTATATGTGTTTTATCTGCGTGAACTTCTATTTCCTTTTTAAAGTTATTTCCTATATTTACTGCTCCATAAGTGTAAAATCTTTCATCTGGATTAGTTTCCTTATATCTTTCATACTCTTTCTTTCGTATCGCAATTAAATCTTTCAAATTATTGGTCGTAGATTTTCCATCGATATAGTATAAAATTTCATCTACTTCTAAATAAAATATGTCTCTTTTTTCTTCTATAACATTTAAAGAAGTTAATATATATCCTATTCTTAAAAAGATTTCTCTTACTCTTCCAAAAAGTCTTGTTCTTTCAAACCTAAGATTTTCTCTATTTTTTACTGTATATCTTGCTTGTTTTAATAAAAAGTTAAATTTAGCTTTTTCCAATGGCTTAAACTTTAAAATTTGTTTTACTTTTCTTTCTGCCTGTTTTCTAGCTTCTACAGAATCTAATGCATTTACTTTTGTTTTTTGCATTCTTCTTGCAAATGTCAATATTGAATGATATAAGCTAATAGGATTATCTTTTAATGTTAATGTTTCTAATTTTAACTCCTGCAAACATCTATCTGAAAATTTATCTAAATATGCTTGTATTTTTTCATAAAATTCTGGATATTTAGGAAGTTCTTTTTGGATATATAACATATCTTCATTTTCTAATAATTTTAAAAGTTTTTCATCATCTTTTGCAATCTCTGCCATTTCTCGAATTCTTTTCGCTGGCTCTGCACTAATGATATTTCCTTCATCACATAATAAATCATTATGTATCAAGTTTCCATTTTCTTTAAATAATTTTTCACATTCTTGTTTCAATTGTCCATAAAAAATCATTGCCAAAAAGTCATTGACTAGTGGTGCATCCCATTTATGTAACAGTTTTCCTTCCAATTCATAGTAATAATCATGTAATTCATATAAGTCCATATGCTGGATATCTTTATCTTCTAATGCTTCATTTAATCTTACATAGAATTTATCTGTCATTTTTCTTATTTTCATAAATCCTTTTAATAATCCATATCCAGTTGAAATCAATCCAATTTTATCAGAAAATGTAGCTTGTGGTACTGGAAATAAGTCATCTGGCAAAGATTCTTTCACACCCATCATTTGCTCCATAAATTTCTTGTTTTTTCCTAATCCTGGAAACATGGAAAGTAATCCATACCAACCATATAGATTATAATACACACGGCCGTCTATTAAAGCTAACATGTTTTTAAACATCTGTGCATTCATTTCTATTTTTTCTGCTTTTACATGAAATATTTTACACAATTCTAAATATACATTTTCATAGACAGTTCTAATAAAAGAGAATGTTAAGGGGGTTGTAATTCCTCCATAGCTCTCTACAATATTACTATTGTCAAATACATTTAACTTTTCTTCTTTATTTTTTACTGTTCCTAATGTTGTAATTGGTCTAGATTGTAATAGATATAGATTCTCATCTTCATAAGCCCATTCAATATCTTGAAATCTTCCAAAAAACACATTTGCTTTTTCTACTAGTTCTTTAACTTCTAATATCTGGTTATCTGTTAAAACTGCTTTATCCTTTTGTTTTTCGTTTACTGTTTCTTGCTTAATTTCACCATCTACATAAATATGACAATAATCTTTCTTGGCTATTGTTTTTGTAATTTTACCATTTAAAATAGTATAGGTATCTGCTGTTGCTATACCATCTACTAAACTACTTCCTAATCCATACACAGCATTAATGACAATTTCTTTTATATTAGAAGTAGTCGGATTTGCTCCAAATGCCACACCTGCTTTTTCTGATTTTACCATTTTTTGCACGATAACAGATGGAATCATTACCTCTTCTATATGATTTTCTTTTCGATATGTTTCAATTCTTTCTGAAAAAGCAGATAAATATACTTCTTTTATTTTTTCGATAACCTCTTCTTTAGGAATATATAAAAAAGTATCGAATTGTCCTGCAAAAGATGTTTCTTTGGAATCCTCATTTCCTGCTGATGAACGAATGGCAAAATAAGTATCATCTGGAAACATTTTTAATGATTCTTCTACTTCTTTTACCGCTTCTTCTTTTAAGTTTTTTTCTTTTTTATCAAATCCTTCATAAGATACAACAAACCACTTTGGAATATTATCAATTGCCTGTCCCATTTTTGCCAAAGCTGTTGCTTTTCCTCCCATAAATTCATATTGTTTACTATTTTGTTCTAATACATATTTCATCATCTGTTCTCCTATAAAATTAATATTACTAAACTACAATATACAATGGCTATATAGATATTTGCCGAAAGTCCTGCTAATTTTGCCATCTTTTTTGTTTTCTTTTTGGCAAATAAAATATTGGGAATATTGGCTAATATGTATAAAGCAACTATCCAGATATAATTTTTCTGTCCTAGGATTGTACCTTGTACAAGCATTAGCAAAGTTTCCAATACAAATATTAGTCCCATTGCTTTACCAATACCTAAAATAGCTGTATAGGTTTTGACTCCCTCTTCTTCCTCTTCTTTACACCTAATTTTTCTAGCAACTTCTACTATCCAAGATATAATATATGCCATCACTAATATTTTCCAAACATTTGGGTTTACAAATATAATAGAATTCGTTATGGTAAAATCTGCTGATGAATTATAATTAAGATAAATTTGTGGAATAAAATTTGCTAAATATAGAACCATTATGGGAAGTATCAGTTCATCTAAGGTAACTTCTAGTAATAAATGTTTATCTAATATCTTTTTTATAAAAAATCCTTTACTCATAAGTGCAAAAAACACCCACAATATGATTAAATATAAAATTCCATTTTGTGAACACGTAATTGTTAAAATTAGTTGAAGGATTATACAAATAACAAATAATATTTTTAATTCTTTTAATTTTATCAGACCTCTTGGTACTGGTCTATAAGGTCTATATTTACAATCTTCTTCATAATCCTTAAACTCATCTACAATTCTTACCATTAGAAATTGCAAAAATGTTACAATAAACATAGGAATCAATTTTATCCATTGTATTTGATATTCTGGCGGTCTTCCGCATCAAATCCGTATATGCAACATCACTAAAATTATTCATCCATTCATAATAATACATTTCTCCATAATAGTTAAAGAAACAAAAAGTAGCAAATACAATACAAAACACATATAGTCCATATACAAGTACTGGAAATCTCTCTTTTTGGTATGTATACCATTTTTTTATTTGATTCATATTTTCCCCCTTTATTTATTTAATATTTTTCTTAATTCATTATAATCTACCTTTGTACTATGTCTTTTATCTACTGGTATCTTCGAAACATATTTAATTTCATCAATTTTTTCAAAAGGAATGGCTTTTTTAATTTCTTCTATTGGTGTTTTTTCATGATTTTCCAATACCAAAATCAATTTTGAGTCATTTTCAAAGACTGCTGTCTTTCCAATTGCAAATTTTGCATGTAAAGCTGCTTCAATATGAAAATATGGTTCTTTTACTCTTCCTCTTAACCATAACCTTCCTTTTTCATCAAGTTGCCCCATATCTCCTGTTCTGTGATATATCGTATCTTCTACTGTAAATTTGTTTTCTTTATCACCTATGCCACCAACATATCCTTTTAGCACATTTGTTCCTGTTACCACAATCTCTCCCACTTCATTTGTTTGTAAATTTAAAAATTTACCCTTTGTGATAGTTCCGATTGGCTCTTTTTGTGGTTTTATGATGTTACATTCCGTCACACCAACAATCTCTCCTGCCAAAATGCCTTTTCCATTTTCTGTGTCTTTTATGTCTTGTTTTGTCATATCCTCTATATGTAATATAGCAATTGGTTCTGCCTCTGTTGATCCATAGATTGTATGTATGGTTGCATTTTCAAAAACCTGTTGTAATTTTTTGATTAAATCTAAAAATACAGCACCTCCGCCTGTATAGATTTTTTTCACATCTTTTAATTTTATATCTTTATCAATACAATAGTTTGTAATTACTTGTAATAGTCCAGGTGATGCCATGATTCTATTAATGTTTTTATCTCTTATTTGTTTTATCAATCTTTTAGGATTCGATTTTCCTAAATTGGTAAAATTCCCATTTGCTATAACGGTTGTGATTCCTACGTAAATATTTGATAATGTAAAAATAGGAATAGTTGAAAGTTCTCTATCTTTTTCTTCATAATCCGCAATTTGTTTTAAGATATTTCCTTGATTTTCTAAAAATTCATGTGTCCTTGCTGCTATCTTTGGAACACCTGTTGTTCCACTTGTATATGTTAAAATCCCTGGAAAATCTTTTTCTACTTCTTCTACTACTAACTTTCTACTGAATGGTGTTTTTTTGATTTGTTTAACATCTATCTTTATTTTTAATTTTTTTAAATTTTCATTCACTTGGCTATATAAAATATATTTCGTCGTTCCAACAATACTATTAATATCATCAAATTCATTTTTCTTTAATCCATTTTTAATAAATCCTGCATCCATAAAACAAGGAATCGCTCCTAGTGACCAAATAGAGAGTAAAGTTACATATAAATTGATTGACATAGGAACTAGTACTAACACTTTATCTCCTTGTTTAATTCCTTTACTTTTCAAATTGTCTTTAAAATTTGCTACTAGGTTATATAGCTCTGCATAAGTAACTTGTGTATCCTTTTCTATTAAACATATTTTATTCGGCATCTTTTCATAATTTTTGATTAGTTGATAGGCTAAATTCCTCATCTTTTGTATTTCATCCCCTTTTTCCCGTTGGATTTTTAAGTTAGAAAAGAATTAAATTTTCTTTCCATACAAGGCATACTCTCGCATAAGTTCTGTTTGATTTCGTTTTGCCATTTTTTGTGAAGTGTTATTGGCATACATAAAAGCACATATCCAATTTCTAAATCCTTTTTGTTTAGCAATTTTAGCAATATCACTCATTAGTACATTTCCAATGGCAAGATTTTGAAATTCCGGTATCACTGCGACAGTTTTCACAATAATCGTACTTATCTTTTCTCCTCTTTTTGTTTCTTCAAAATCTGGTATACAGAATATAAAGCCAATTTCTTTTCCATCTTTTTCTGCCAATAAAATAATATCTTCATCAGCTAAATGAACATAAGGTATATATTGTTTTAAAAAAGGTTCTTCATCAATTGGTGTATATAGTGGATTTCTCCCAAAGCTTTTTAATGAAATATGATATATTTTCTTTAAATCCTCCATATACTTTTCTTTATTAAATTTTCTAATGGTAATACCCTCTTCTTGTATTTTTTTCCTCATCATTTCTATACTTTGAGATTGGTAAGCATTTTCCAACTTTCCTTTGGTTGAAGTATATGTATATATCTCTTGATAACCTGCTTTTAATAATAATTCATTATCACTCATTGGATTGACATTCTCTAATAAAAATAGAGGTTCTCCATTTGACTGTTTCATTGTTCTATATTTTCCCCATGTATTTTCATTCATCGGTGCAACTATATAATACAATCCTTTTCCTTTTAAAATTTCTTCACATTTTTCTAATAAAAATTTTCCATATTGTTTGTCTGAGATTTCCATTTCTCCAATTGTTCCCATTTTTTCGTCATTTACGATTGGTGTATTTTGAAAATAGCAAGTAGCTTTTGCTTTTTCTTCTCCATTTTCTAAAATTGTTACTTTTATATTTTCTTGATTCTCTACAATTTCAAAATTCATCTTCTTTTTCATGATTTAGATCTGTTTGCTTAATATTTTATTTAGTAAAATATATTAAAAATATATATTATCAGATTTAAATCATTTTCCTCCTATACAATGTTAAAATATTGGATAAAACAAATGATAGCTGTTAATACTAGCACAATTTCTGTATGCATATATCCATTTTTTATTGAAATTTCTTCTTTTTCTACTTTTCTTTTTTGTATATATATCATCAAACAACTAGCAAACAAGCATACAATCATAAGAATAATCATTTGTAAACTAGGTAAATTATGAAATACCAGATTTTGAATGACTAAACTTGGTAAAAAGATAAAACATAATCCTTTAGCAAAAGACAGGATCATACTATCTATTTCTGATAAATTAAAATAATATTTTAATCTTACAAATGTATTAATATCTAAATGCATGCTATATACTAAACTATATATCATAAAAAATTCTGCTTTCCAACCAGTAATTGCTACAATTCCGCAAATAGCTATTCCTAAAATCACATTGGTTTCAATAATTCTAGCATCATATAGATTATGTTGTTCCTTTTCTGTTACTTTTGGAAATCTCATAACTGTTAAAAACAAAATCAATGGCGGTATAATGGCATATATTCCATATAATGTAATTGTTAGATAGCCTACAACTAGTGTTTCTACTAGTGCCAATTTACTCCATGCCTTTACTCTGTTAGCAATCGTTACTAGTATAAATATCACACCTAATATAATCAAATTGATTCTTAATTGTTCTACACCTAACCCCATATGTGTTGCCAAAAAAGCATATGTTGTTAATGGAATCAATAGATTATCATTTCCACTATGTGAAATCATCTCAACTAGAGCCACATTAAATCCTACAATAGTAGCAATAATCAATGTTTCTTCTCTTCCTACTTGTGTAAATAGTAATAAAGGTACCAATGTTGCTACAAAAGCTACCATAAAAAAGATAAAACTTCCTTCAATACTTTTAGCATCTTCATTTAACTCTGCCAAATTTTTCTTTCCATAATTCTTTCCAATTAATGCTGCTGCACTATCTGCAAAGGTTAAAATTAATATAGGAATACTATATAAAACTTTATCTCCTTTTGATAAATAGAAAATCAAAAATACAGATATCACAAAAAAGATTTCCCCTAAAGATTCTCTATTGACACTATATAATACCGTTCCTAATCCTTCTTTTAATTTTGTATGCTTTAACAAAACTAATATTGCTAATGCAATAACTGCTAATATGCACACAGAAAGTACATTATGAAATACATAAGGAAATGTTAGCATAATCAATCCCATTGTCATATGTAATAATTTTCGTTTTAATTCTGTATGTATTTTGGTTTTTTTTTCGATTAACTTTATCACACACATAGCTATCAAAAGCATACACAAAACAAATCCAATGCTTAACCACTCTATATTCATTTATATAACCTCCTCTATAATAAATTTACTATAGAAAAAGGCTTTATCTTGTTTAAATAATTCTTTTGATTCTTTTTCTTTATATACTAAATTATCAAAATATTTTGATGCCCTTTTATCGGCCAACATATTCCAATAAGCAATTCTTGTTCCAGATGGTGATTTCGTAAATATCTTTTCAAAAATTTTACACATTTGCTCATCACTCATATATTCAAAGATATCGCTTAAATTATATTTACTAATATAATCTATCTCTTCTTTTTGGATAAAATCCTCAACAGAATCCTTTAACAAGTAAATTTTATCTATATTTTTCTTAATCATTTCAAAATTTTCTTTTCTATATGCTACTGGCAATACATTTTCATCATATTTTCCATTAATAATATACTGTAAATATGAATTTTCTGATGTATCTAATTCTGTAATAGCATATTTGGTTCTTTCTAAAATATGCTCAGCCACATTTACATGAACATAGCGAAAAAAAGCTTTATCTCTACCTAATTTTCCCATAACGGTTTTAGAAAAGAATAACCTAAAAAGCATTTGCCATCTCATATTATTCCATTTTTGATCATAGAATTGAATTCTCTCTTCTCTTGTTTTCTTTTGTAATAATTCTTCTCTTATTGATTTTTTATGAATAAATGGTAAGACTTTTTTACCAAATAGATGAAAATATCTTTCGAATTTTCCTGTATGGATAATTCCTTTTTCTACCATTTCCAAATTGCTATCTAAATATGCTCTTGTATGTTTAGATAGTTTATCTGCAATTTTTTGGTAGATTGTAATTCTATCTTCACAATCAAAAACACCAATGAATTCCATACATTCTTGATAATCTAAATATTTATACCCTATGATTTTTAATTCTGTACAAGCAATCTGATTTTCACTTAAATCAATTGCAAAAACTTTATTTGGATTTTTGATTAACATGCTAATTGCATTTTCTCCTGCTGATGCAATAGACAATATATTATCATTTTCATGTATATCTAATGCTTGTAATAAAATGTCTGCATCTTCCCAAACTTGTGCATATCTTAATATATCAAATTTTGCATAATCTTCTACTTCACTTTTTACTAATTGTTTTTCTTCTAGATTTTCTTTATTTTCCACAATTTCTTTTGTACTCATATTTCCCCTCTTTAACTTTTTACTTTCATTAATATAATCCTACCATAAAACGATTTTTTCTTCAATAAAAATTGATTATTTGACATGTATTTTTTTGGTAAAAATAGAAAATTATGATAGTACTTATTAATTCAATAGTTAACCCAAAACCGCCAGCGAGAATATGACTTGCTGGCGGTTTTCCTAATTTACTAAATATATGAAATTAAAAAATGTTCTGTCCCTTTTGGACGAAAAATGTCCATTTTGACACGTCCCCAAAAGACTAAATATTTTCTTTTCTAATGGTTTCTATAATATTTTGATTTTTTGTTTTCTTAACAGCATATTGCATTGTCATAAAGATAATAGCAAATACAAATATGATAGAAATCAAAATTGGTATGATTGGAAGTTCATAACTGGTTGTATACACATCTGCAGTAACTGTATAGATTAGGTAAGATAATGCTACTCCTACTGGTAATCCAAATATAAGTGCTTTTAATCCATATATAAAGCTTTCATAATGAATCATTTTCTTAAATTCTTTATTTGTCATCCCTATAGATTTTAATATGGCAAATTCTCTAGTTCTAAGTGCCATATTTGTTGTTATGGTATTAAATATATTGGTTACACCAATAATGCTAATCACTGCTATAAATCCATATACAAATATTGATACAATTAGATTCATATTTTTTGCTGCTCTTACATCCTCTTCTGCATTATAAATATTGTTTTGATTGGTCTTATCAATTTCTACAATTTCTTCTTGTAATTTATATGGGTCTTCTGCATTAATAGGCATAGAAACTAAACTATGTTCAAAGTTTTCCATCATTTCATCTGAGATAATAATAACAGGATGTGTGTCTTGTTGAAAAGATAATCCTAATGGATATTTATCTGCTCTTTTAGCAATTTTAATACTTCCTTTTTCTGTTAAATTTCCTTCTTCATCTTGCGTCTTATAATATTCTAATGTATCTCCCGCATTTAAATTCGTTAGATTTGTTTCTACTCGTTTAACACCATCTCTTCCCTCTTCATATTCATATAAAATTCTTGTATCAGAAAGAATTGCTTCATCTTTTACTTCATCATAATTTAATCCTAATTCTGCTACATAATTTCTATAAGCTTCATCACCAAGTGAATAAATAATAAGTATGGTATTTACTTCTTCTGAATAATATTCTAATGCTTCCTCTGTATATATATCAGGATTATCCATATGTACATATGCATCTTTTAAAATCATATATTCTTTGATTCCATCTAAATCTTTAATTTTATCAAAATAAGCTTCTTTTTCTTCTTCTGTTTGATTATTACTATATACCGTTAAATTGATTCTTGAATCTTGATATTCCAAAGAAGATAATCCAAATACACTTTCTGCAAAGGCATTCATTGAGATAAACAAGACAATACTTAGAAATATAGAAAATATAGTTGTTCTATATCTTTTTCTACTTCTTCTAAAATTCTTTCTGGCAATCACGCCTTCTATTCCAAATAATTTTTTCGTTAGTTTATATTCTTTATTTTTTCTCTTTTTATTCTTTTTTACTTTTACATCTGAACTTTCTCTTATAGCATCAATTGGTGATATTTTTCCTGCTCGATAACTTGGTCTAATTAGTGAAATGATAATCATAACAATCGATACTATGATTGCAACAATAATTGCTCCCCATGATATGGTTAACTGTAACTCAAAATTATCAATTAATGGTGTACTTCCTGAATTGATAATTCCATTAACAATGGCTAACACAATTCCAATTGCTACAATTCCTATCGCAATTCCTAGTGGTATAGAAATTAGTCCTAATATAGCACCTTCAAAAAAGATACTTTTTCTAATTTGTTTTGCTGTTGCTCCTACACTTGCTATCATCCCTAATTCTCTTGTTTTTTCCGTGAGAGATATACTAAAACTATTTTTGATAACAAAGGCAGAAGTCAAAACAATAATGCCAATTACAATGACTAACATTGTTATCACAAAAGTTTCTACTCTATCACTTTTGAAAATTCCCATGTAATATAATAAATCTTGGTTTTCTGAAATATTTATCTCGTCAATCTGTAAATCATTTTTTAAATAATCTTCAAACTCATATACTTCTGTTGGGTCTTTTAATATAATAGACATATTTACATTTTTGGTATCATCAATTTTATCTAATTTTGTTATCATGGTATAACCTGGAGCAGAATAACTCTCACTATTTAATCGTTCCACAATACCTACAATTGTATACGTTTTTTTGGTACTTGCAACAAAAGTTTCTTGTTCCAAATCATCTTCAATACCGCTTTCTTTTCTATCTAATCTATCTTGATCTGTATAGTATGGATTTGACTGATTTAATATATATCCTCCTTTGTATCGATTACCGATATCTAATTCTATGGTATCACCAACATTCCAATCTACTTTTCCATTTTGGATAACATGTTCTGGTATCACAATTTCATTTTCATTTTCTGGTAATCTTCCTTCTACTAAAACAATACCTCCATTTTGCAAAAGTTTCTCATCATATCCTTCGATATAGGCATAAGGCTTGTTTTCATTTTGAGATTTTTCTAATGGTGCATATCCAATCTCTTGTGATATTTGTAATTCCTCTATTTTCGCATTATTTTCCAAATATTTTTCATTTTCTTTTGATACATCTTGTACACGAATATGATAATTTCCATTTGTTTTGATTTCTCTTTCTAGTAAAGATTTTTGAATACTAACTGTAAATGTCGTAATGGCACATATTAAAGCAACAGAAAGAGAAATTCCAATAATAGTTACAATCGTTCTTTTTTTATTTAATTTTAAATTTTTGAGCGTCAATGTATTTAAAATTTTCATTTTTTTCTCTCCCCCTTACTTTATTTTTTCATCACTGATTAGCTTACCATCTTGTATTGTAATAATTCTATCTGCTTCTAAAGCAATATTTTCATCATGTGTAATCACAATTAAGGTTTGATTATATTTCTGGTTCGATACTTTTAATAAATCCATAATTTCTCTTGAAGCTTTACTATCCAAGTTTCCTGTTGGTTCGTCTGCTAATACAATACTTGGATGATTAATCATAGCTCTTCCAATGGAAACCCTTTGTTGTTGTCCTCCTGATAACTCATTTGGTAAGTGATTAATTCTTTTTTCTAGTCCAAGGATATATAACAATTCATTTAATCTCTTTTCATCTACCTTTTGCCCATCCAAATCACATGGTAATGTAATATTTTCTTTTACATTTAATATAGGAATTAAGTTATAGAATTGATAAATAAGTCCCACTTGTCTTCTTCTAAAAATTGCCAAATTATCATTATTCAAAGAATAGATATCTGTTCCATTAATATATACTTTTCCACTTGTTGGTTTATCTACACCTCCAATTAAATGTAACAAAGTGGATTTGCCACTTCCAGAAGCACCTACAATGGCTACAAATTCTCCTTTGTTTACACTAAAAGATACATTGTCTAATGCAACAACCTCTGTATCTTTTTTACCATATTTTTTTGTTAGATTTTCTACTTTTAATATTTCCATAAACAATCTCCTTTCTTATGTTTTAATGACTATAATTTTGCTAATCATTTTTCTATACGTTTTAACCTTTATTATATGCGTATTTAGTACCTAGAAAGAAACGTATTAAAAATGTCACTTTTATTGTTAGTATTATATTACTACATAAAAGTGACTCTAAAATGACTTATTTAATTTTTTTATTTCTAATTTTATTTTCTACAAATAATACATGTCTACATTATCTAAAAAATAAATACATATTTATCAACGATATATAAGTTTCTCTTCCTAATATTAGTTGACTTCCACCCATATTATGTTGCATTCCAATTGGAAGCCATAACAACAATATAAAAACAAGTAATAAAATAATATATTTAAATTTTATATTATTCTTCTTATTAAAAGTGACACATACACTAACTATAAAGATTGCTAGTAAAATGCAAATATTAAAAATGAATATATCTATATATCCATAGTCTCCATCAATATTTGCCATTTCTTGACTTCCAAATTCTTTAATTGTTGTTCCAACTGTAATTCCTTTCGTTATTATCATGACAATACATATTAAGATCAATACAATATATATAATTTTATACTTTTTCATTTTTTTCCTTTCAACACTTCTTTATTTTTCATTTATTTATATAATTTTATAGTGAATTCCGTCCAACTATCCTCTTCCTTTTTAGAACTCTTTACACGGATATCTCCATCTTGATTTCTAATAATACTTTTGCAAAAAGCAAGTCCAATTCCTAAACTATTTTCTTTACTATTTTTTGCTTTATAAAATCTGTCAAAAATATGTCCTAAATCTTCTTTGTCAATACCTTCACCATTATCTCTTATTGTAACTTTTGTATACATCGTATTTTCTTCTAGTTTTATGGTTATTACTTTTGCTCCATGCTCGATTGCATTTTTTACAATATTATTCATAGCTTCTATTGTCCATTTTTTATCACAATTAATGGTTTCTTCTTTATTAGATACAATTTCTATATCTGCATGATTTATCTCACACATAGCTTTAAAGTTGTTTTTCACTTCTAAGCATAAATGATATGCATTTTCATTCTTTTTGTCTAAAATCAGTGTTTTCGAGTCTAATTTGGCTATATTTAATACAGTTTTAATTAGCCAATTAATTTTTTCTAATTCTTTTTGACTGCTATCTAAAAATTCTTTTTTCTTTTCTTCTGGTAAATCTGTATACAAAATATCATTAATTAGATTCAAAGAAGTTAGTGGGGTTTTTAACTGATGAGAAATATCTGCTATCAATTTTTCAATATCTTTATTATTCTTTTCTAATAAACTATTTTTTTCTTTTAACATAATGGTCATATCATAAATATCATTTTTTAATTTGCTAAAATCACTCTCATCTTGTTCTTTTAAATCTATGATATAATTTCCTTTTAAGATTTCTTTGCAATAAGCATCCAAATTTTTTAATTTTTGATTTTGTTTTCGGATATATTTAGCATATATACATATGACGCCTAAAATTGCTATGATAAAGAAAATGGAAAATAGAATAATTACTTTTTGAATAATTTCAAACTGCGTATTTTCTATATCAATATTTTCGGCACTAAATCCATATTTACTTAAAATATCTTCTACATTCTCATGATTTTCCTGGTTGTTTAAAAATATATTTTGTACAATCTCCTCTTCTTGTTCAGGATATTCTTCTACAATTTTTGCCATTACTTGATTTGTATAATCATATAGACTTTCTTTATAGTTTTTTTGAATATAATAAATGGCAAATATGGCTAATAATATGATAATGATTAATAACATAGTAATATAGATAAATAGATTTCTTTTTTGTTTTGTATTCATATTTCTCCTTTTTAAGGTCTGTCCCTTTTGTTTCATTTTGAAACATTGGGGACAGGTTAAATCGTTTCAAAATGGAACGATTTGGCACGTCCCTAACGTTCCATCTTATATCCTAATCCTCTGACTGTTTTGATGATTTCTGGTTTGTTTGGATCTTTTTCTATTTTTTCTCTAATTCTTTTGATATATACGGTCAAGGTATTGTCATTAACAAAGTTTTCTTCATTATCCCAAATATAGGATAAGATTTGTTCTCTTGTTATGATTTTTCCTTTGTTTTTAAATAACATAACTAAAATTTTGTATTCTAATGCTGTTAGTTCTACCTCTTGTTTATCTTTTAATACTTTCCCGTGTTGTATAATTGATTTCTACATGTTTAATTTTTACGATTTCTTCTTTTTCTTTTTTTACATTATGTCTTAATACATTTTTTATCCTAGATAATAATTCTCCTGCATGAAATGGTTTGGTAATATAGTCATCTGCTCCTAAATCAAAGCCTTTAACTATATCTTTTTCTTCATCTAATGCTGTTAAAAATATGGTTGGAATTTCTTGTATAGTTTTCATTTCTTGATATAAGTCATATCCTGTACCATCTGGTAAATTAATGTCTAACAACATCAAATCATAA
The DNA here is from genome assembly GCA_944389225.1 of uncultured Clostridia bacterium. GTDB lineage: Bacteria > Bacillota > Clostridia > TANB77 > CAG-508 > CAG-269. Next base: position 48,892 of record CALXLP010000005.1, read on the forward strand.
TTATTATTTTTTATTTTCTCAATACCTTCTTTTACAGTTTTGGCTGTATGAATTGTAAATCCTTCTAATTGCAAATAATATGAAATGGTATTTGATATGCTTTTATCATCTTCTACTAGTAATATGGTAATCATTATTTTTTCCTCTTCTTTTATTCTTTTAATAAATATGGTGCATGTTTTTTTATCATTTTTAAAATAAATACAACAGATGTATCTACTAATTCCAGCATTTCTTTTTCGCTATATATTCTATATTCTGTACTTTCTCCATTTTCTAGCACTTGAGCTTTTCCTGTGCATCTATCACTTATGTATGCTATTGTTTTTTGTATATCTGATTCTTCCAATATAATCCAATCAATTTCTTTTAAGTATTCTTCTATTTTCTCTTGATATTCTGGTTTATCTGCTAAATGATGATCATAAATATATTTTGAAAATATTTTAAAGTCTTGTGTTTTGATTTGTCTTGCTTTTTCTTTACTACATAAAATTCTTTCTCCATCATTTAAAACTAACCCTATTCGATTTTTTTCTTCATCATAAATTCCATGCTCTCCATATGTTTTATCATTCCAAAAATAATCTGTTAATAGATGTACATAGTATCCTAACATTAATGGATTAGAAAATTTAGATTTATATTTTTCTGCAAAATTTCTTAAATCATATCTTTTTTCCATATGTTCTACTACTAAAATATCTGTTTCAAAATGTGTTTTTGCATGTGATACATGATGTGTGATTTCTTTTACAACATATTCATTTGGTATATCTGGCAATATATTTCCAAATGTAAATATATTTTTGTTTATATTTATCTTTTCACTTACTTTTTTGGCTGTTGCTAAGTGGATTGCCCATGTTGGCATTTTTCATTCCTCCTTTATTTCTTTTATCTTATCTTTATTCCAAAATATTGTCAAGAAAAAGAGAGGAAGAAAAAAACTTCAATAACCGAATTTCTTTTCTTCCCCTCAGGAGCTATTTTACTATCCTATTCTTCGTCGAACAGGAATTCCACCTTCTTGTTTGGCAAAAGTTCCTTCATTGTTTCTTCCCATACTTCTCTGGGCAGTGCCTCAAAATCCTTCCGTGAGAGCTTGCATTCTCCTAAGCCCATATGGAGTTCAAACGGATACCGTTCCTTTGTAGAGGTAATCACCAAATCAGCCTCCAGTGAAAGATTTTCCTGATTTAATTTTTTTGCTAAAATCATTTTTTTCATGTCTTTGTTCTCCTTCTAAATATTAATGTATTTACATTGCTCCCATACCATTATCCCACTCTTTTAGCATTTTTTCAAGTTTTACTACCTTTTCCAGTTCTTTTTTGTTTTTTCCATCATATATTTTAATAAAATATTTTTAAGTATATTTCTAGCAGCTATCTGCTATTTTGGAGGTTTTTATGATGTACAAATATATGAATAAAACAAATGTGAAACGTTTCTTTAGTATTCTTCTTATACTTTGTCTTTTTATTTCTTACTTTTCTTTTGTGTATGCTTCAGATGATTCTTTATATGTTTGGTCTAGCAATGCCAATACATTAAATATTGTTGGTAATACAACAAATTCTACTAATAGCACAAATATGACAAATACAAATACAAATTCCAATAGTTCTAATATGACATCTACAAATGCTACAAACACTTCTAACAATTTAAATATGAATACAACTACTAACACTTCTACTGGTGTTTTTAATATAGAAGAGGATCCTTCTTTACTTACCAATGCAACAAGTGAGGTAACAGATAATAATTCTTTAAATTTAGAATCTGCGTCTGCCATTTTAATTGAACAATCTTCTGGTAGAATTTTGTATGCCCACAATATTCATGAGCAGTTAAGGCCTGCTTCTGTTACCAAAGTTATGAGTATTCTTCTTATTATGGAAGCTCTTGATTCTGGTAAAATCTCTTTAACAGATTCTGTTCCCTGTAGTGAAAATGCAGCTTCTATGGGTGGTTCTCAAATATGGTTAGATACAACCGAAACTTTGACAGTTGATGAGATGTTAAAAGCAATTTGTGTAAATTCTGCTAATGATTGTGTTGTTGCAATGGCTGAATATATTGCAGGCTCAGAAGAAGCATTTGTTCAAATGATGAATGATAAAGCTTACGAATTAGGTATGAGTGATACTACTTTTAAAAATTGTCATGGTTTAGATGAAGATGGTCATGTGACTTCTAGTTATGATATTGCCATTATGTCTAGAGAATTACTTAACAAATATCCTGAAATTAAAAATTATACAACGATTTGGATGGATACTTTACGAGATGGTGAGACTCGGGCTTTCTAATACAAATCGATTAATAAAAAACTATCCGGGTGCTACTGGTTTAAAGACTGGCTCTACTTCTCTTGCTTTATATAATTTATCTGCCAGTGCCACACGTGATGACTTGTCTTTAATTGCTGTCATTATGAAAGCTCCTTCTACAAAGGTTAGATTTTCAGAAGCTCAAAAGTTATTAGATTATGGTTTTAATAATTTTTCTTATCAAAGTTTTGGGAAAGCTGGAGATTTAATTCAAACCGTTAGTATTGATAAAGGTGTGCAAGCAACGATTCCTGTTGTATTGGAGAATGATGCTGGTATCTTGTTAGCAAAAGGTAGTGAAAAAAATATAGAACAAACTGTGACGATTGATGAAAATATTTCTGCCCCTATTTCTGCAGGACAAAAAGTAGGTGAAGTTTCTTTTTCTTTAGATGGTGAAGTTCTTACAACTGTTAACTTAGTTTCTCAAGTTTCTGTTAATAAGATGGATATTGCTACCATGAGTACAAAAGTATTTTCTAGTTGGTTTAATTTGTTAAGATAAAATGTAAATTATCTATTACTGTAAAATAAACACTCCTTCATATAAATAAAAGGAGTGTTTATTTTATATTTTATTAACTTAAAGATTCCATCACTTTTGCTAACATATCTTTGTATTTTTCTAATTTTGCTTTTTCTTCATCAATTTTACTTTGTGGTGCTTTATTCATAAATCCTGGATTAGACAACATTTTTTCACATCTTGCCACTTCACCTTCTAGTCTTTTCTTCTCTTCTTGTAATCTCTTTCTTTCTTGTTCTATATCCACTAATCCTTCAAATGGCATATATAGTTCTATTCCATCTTGTACAATGCTAATCGCATCATCTTTAATTCCTACTTTATCTTTTTGAATAGTTATATTACTTCCAAATCCTAATTTTAATAGGAATTCTTTTGCTTCCTCTATTTCTTTTTCATATTTTTCAGTTACAAAAATCAATTCTGCTTTTTTAGATGGATGTACATTCATATTTGCTCTTGTATTTCTGATTTCAGTAATCATCGCTTTTAGTCTTTCAACAAACTCTTCTTCCTCTTTAAATGGATTCTCATTTTTTGCATAAGGCCATTTTGATACCATTAATTCTTTATCATTATATTTTACTAAATTTCTATAAATTTCTGTTGTCACAAATGGCATAAATGGATGTAATAGTTTCATTGAAATACCAAATACATAATCTAGTACATAGCAAACTTTTACTTTTTCTTTGTAATCATCACTATATAGTCTTGGTTTTACCATTTCAATATACCAGTCACAAAATTCATTCCAAATAAAGTTATATACTTTATCTAAAGCAACACCTAAGTCATAATTTTCCATATTATTGGTTACTTCTGTGATTAATGTTTCTAGTTTATTGATAATCCATTTATCTTCTAAATGTAATAATTCTTTTTTGTATTTACCTGTTTCTTTGTCAAATACTTCTGTGTGGAATGCAATAATATCTTCATCTTTTACATCACTATTTCTAATGAATTTTGTTGCATTCCATATTTTATTAGCAAAGTTTGATGCTTGCTCTAATTTTTCTGGCATATATCGAATATCATTTCCCATTGTCGTTCCTGATATGACAGCAAATCTTAAACTATCTGCTCCATATTCATCAATAATTTCAATTGGATCTATACCATTTCCTAATGTTTTAGACATTTTTCTTCCTTGACTATCACGAACCATTCCATGGATTAAAATATCTTTAAATGGTGCTTGACCAGTAAATTCTAATCCTTGTGACATCATTCTAGATACCCAGAAAGTAATAATATCAAATCCTGTAACCAATACATTTGTTGGATAGAATGTTTTATAATCTTCTGTTTCTGTGTTTGGCCAACCTAATGTTGAAAATGGCCATAATGCAGAACTAAACCATGTATCTAATGTATCTTCATCTTGATGTAATTTTGTACTTCCACATTTTTCACATTTTTCTGGCGCTGTTTTTGCAACATTAATATGTCCACATTCTTCACAGTAATATGCTGGTATTTGATGTCCCCACCATAATTGTCTTGATATACACCAATCTTGTATATTATCTAGCCAATTAAAATATTGTTTTTCATATTTTTTAGGGATAAATCTAGCCTCATTGTTTCTAACAGAATCTGCTGCTCTTTTTGCTAATTCTTTCATAGAAACAAACCATTGCTCAGATATTTTAGGTTCTATGGTTGTTTTACATCTTTCACATTTTGCTACATTGTGGGTATAGTCTTCTGTTTTTACCAACGCTCCAATTTCTTCTAGTTTTTTTACAATTGTTTTTCTAGCTTCTAATAAATCCATTCCTTTGTATTCTGGAACTAGATCACCCATTTTATAATCTTCATCAAATACTTCTACAATTTCTAAGTTATGTCTTAAACCTGCCTGATAGTCATTCATATCATGAGCTGGTGTGATTTTAACACATCCTGTTCCAAATTCTTTATCAACAAAGTCATCTGCAATAATTGGAATTTCTTTATTCATAATTGGCAAAATACATGTTTTTCCAACTAAATCTTTATATCTTTCATCTTCTGGATGTACAGCAACTGCTGTATCTCCAAGCATTGTTTCAGGTCTTGTTGTGGCAACAATAATATATCTATCTTTTTCACCTGTTATTTGATAACGGATATGCCATAAATGAGAAGCTTCTTCTTTGTATTCTACTTCTGCATCTGATATAGATGTTTTACAACTTGGACAATAGTTAATCATTCTTTTTCCTTTATAGATTAATCCTTTGTTATATAGATCAACAAATTGCTCTAAAACAGCATCTGACAATCCTTCATCCATTGTAAAACGTTTTCTATCCCAGTCACAAGAACAACCTAATTTCTTTTGTTGCATTTCAATGGTTCCACCATAGATTCTTGTCCATTCCCATGCTTCTTCTAGGAATTTTTCTCTACCTAATTCTTGTTTTGTTTTTCCTTCATTTCTTAGTTTTTCAACTACTTTCATTTCTGTTGAAATAGCTGCATGGTCTGTTCCTGGAAGCCACAAGGTATTATATCCTTGCATTCTTTTAAAACGAATTAAAATGTCTTGTATTGTATCATCTAAAGCATGCCCCATGTGTAATTTTCCTGTTACATTTGGAGGTGGCATCATGATACAAAAACTTTCTTTCGTTTTATCCATACTTGGTTTAAAATACCCTTTTTTCTCCCATTCTTGATATAGTTTTTCTTCAAAATCTTTTGGATTGTACTTATTTTGCATATTCATCTTCCTCCTTTTTTGAATATTGAGAACATTTAAAACTGTTCAACTTTATTCTTTTTAATATTTCTTCTTTATGTTCTATTAAAAATTTTTGTGTTTCTTCTGCAATGACTACTGTTTTCATATTTATTTCTGTTTTTTCTTGTTCGCTTTTTTCCATTTTTGTTCTTCTCAAAGCTTCTATATCTAAGTTCAGATATGTTTCAAATTCTTCTTCTGTTAAATTACTAAGTCCATTTCTTTGAAGTGGCTTAAAAATCAATTCTTCTATGGGACTTAGTTTATATTTTCCATATAGTTCAACAAATTTTTTCTTTTTGCTACTTTCTGCTTCATCTCCCATTTTTATTTCCTCCATTTAAATAAAATATCAAAAAAGCCCTTATGTATAAAACATAAGGGCGAATGATATTCACGGTACCACCTTACTTATATAATAATTTGCTTATCTATTCGTGCTTTCTTCGAAAATCCATTATAGTATAATGCAAATATTTATATATCTCTTTAGCCTATAACGTGGCTTAGACGGATATTCTTACTGTTATTTCAGAATATCAACAAAAAAGCTACCTTCCATTTATCCTAATTTAAGAAGCTTTCAGCCTATGACTTCTATTCTCTAAAAATCCGTATAAATGTACTCCTCTTTTTTATTGTCTTTTTCTATTATGTCAATATTATTACACATTTTTTTAGATTTTACAAGTGTTTTTTGAATTTTAATTCAAAACCTTAAGAATTTTTCAATTTTATAAGCAATCCAAATATTAAATATTATTTTATTTTTTCTACTTGAAAATTATCTGGTAATTCTACAACAGGACGAACACCAAAGACTCCATTTGAATAGTCAATTCCATACCAATAATTTACTTCATATACAGAGTTATTAGAATCATCATGTGGAGAAGCTAGTATATAGTTCCATATATTTTCATTATTATATCCATATTCTTCTAAACTTGCTAACTGGAATAACCCTTTTGCTCCATCATCAGCATTTAATGTACTTGTTGAACGTAAATCACTTTCTCCTCTTGCAGTATTTAATTCTGCTAACGTTAAATTATATACCTTTGTAGCTCCACCTTTTAAAAAGGCTGTTTCTTCCAACTCACCTTCTGTTTGCCCATTTATATTTATATAATAGCCTTCATTATCATTTGGATATTCATCTTGATTAAGCTCTCTACTAAATCTTATTTTTGCAAAATTATAATATAAACCTGCTGCTACATACATATTTTTATTATTGTTGTTATTGTTAATAGAAGACCAAAATAAATCTGCATATGCATTTCTTTGACTTTCATTTCCTGCCCAGTTTCCATATACTCCATTATACTCTTTATTTTCTATTGTTTGTTGCTCATAATATAATTGTGCTGGTATTCCTGTAGATATTAGTTTTAATCCTGTATATGTTCCATCACCATTATTGGTTCCTGTTTCTAATACTCTCCATCCAGTTTCACTTGTAAATTCATTTCCTGTATTTATATCTGTATAAGTTACATCATATTTTACATAGTCCCCTATTTTCAAAATAACTGGTTCTCTTGTTAATGTACCATCATAAATTTCCTTTATAGGAATTTCATAACCATTTTCTGTTATTAATACTTTATCTAATAAATCCCCATTACCTTCTAAAGTTCCGTAATTTTCTAATATTTCTTGTAACTCCTTCTCTGTTATTTGAGAACTCATCTTCTCTGATTGTTTTTCAGTTATATCTATTTTTGCTTGTTCTTTAATTTCTGCAATTTCAGTTTGTTCTTTTGCTCTTCCCGCTTGTGACAATATACCATTATCTCCTACTAAAGTCGCAATACTTACTCCTGCTAAAATTAATAACACGATGATTGTAATAACCAATGCAATTAATGTAATCCCTTTGTTTCTTTTTAACTCTTTTGTTTTCATCTTTTCCTCCTTATATTTTCTTTTTGTACATTACTATAAGAAAATATAAATTTCTAGAAACATTGAAAATAAAGAGTTTTATTGATTTTGTTTTAAATCACAAATATAGTTTCTATATTAGTTAAATTAGAAAGTCTTTTCAAGAATCTTCTGATAAACTAACCTTTTAAGAAAAACATTTTCGTAAAAAATTTCCTAGAGTAATGTACTCTAAGAAATTTTTTAAATTTAATTATTTACTTTATTGTGCTGCTCTTCTATATAATTCAATGAAATCTTCCTTTGTAACCTCTCTTGGATTTCCTGGTTTACATGGATCATTCATTGCTTTTTCAGCAAGCATTTCAAAATCTTCTTCTTTTGCTCCATAATCTGTAATTTTTGTGTTAATTCCTACTGTTTTACTTAATTCTGAAATCATCCATACGAATGTATTAATAACATCTTGGTCATTTAAATGCTCTGCATCTGGTCTTCCGATATTCATTAAGATTTCTCTAAATCTTTGTGCAGTTGCTGGATCTTCTCCATTAAATCTCATAACTGTTGGTAATAACATAGCATTGGCAATTCCATGTGGTGTATCATATACGGCTCCTAATTGATGTGCCATTGAATGAACAATTCCAAGTCCTACATTTGAGAATCCCATTCCAGCAATATATTGTGCCATTCCCATCATTTCAACAGCTTTTTCATCTTTCTCATTAACTGCTGCTGGTAAATATTTGAATATCATTTTAATAGCCTTCATATGAAACATATCTGACATTTCATTATGTGCTTTTGTAATATATCCTTCTACTGCATGTGTTAATGC
>CALXLP010000006.1 GCA_944389225.1 uncultured Clostridia bacterium
ACAGTTGCTTTCTCTACAATTTCTTTTTCATTTGCTATTTCTGTTTCTTCTTTTGCTTGTCCTGCATTTCCTATGATTCCATTATCTCCTGTTATTGCACTTATTGTAATTCCTGCTAATATTAATAATATGATAATTGTAATCACTAACGCTAGTAATGTAATTCCTTGTTCCTTCTTCATCTTTTGCATGTTCTTTGCTCCTTTCACTTTTCATTAAGTCAGATACTTAATGAAAGATTTAAAGAAGCTACTTTTATGATTATTTATATATTTTCAGCCTATTTTTATCTTATCTTTTTTCCCTTTTACATATTCATTTATTTTGATAAATATCTCTTAAAAACACTTGATTTTCTTTGCAATTATGATATAATTTTTTTAGTAAAAAATTCATTGAGTATCTGACTCAATGAATTTATTTTTTTCTTTTTGTATCGTTTATTCACATGTTAATCTTCCATCATTTCCTATCTTCCATAATTTCCATCCTTGTTCTATTAATTTATTATTCTGTATATATGTATTTAAACTAGTTATTACATCTTGAATATCTTCCATTTCAAATACTGTGATTTCTGTTTCTGCTTCATTACTTCCTGTTACCTTTTCTATATTATTTAACATAAAGGAATTGGTTAATTCATATTTTTCTTGATTTTGCCAATATATAAGATCCATTCCACATATGCCTCCTGCATAAGAGGTAGATTGTATTTCTCCTGTATTCACACAGTTTTGTATAATCAATGTTTGTCGATTTAATCCTGTTATTCCACCTGCTCCACCAAAATACCATATACTTCTATTTCCATCATATATAATGGTTCCACCATTTATACAATTTTTTATTTGCGTACTTTCTGTATTGTTACTGCCAGTATTTCCACATAATCCTCCCACACCATAATTTCCACTTGCGCTAGATTTTATTGTTCCTTCATTTATACAATTTAACATTTCTCCTGTAAATTGGTCTCCACAAAATCCACCAACTGCTGATGTTGATTCTATATTTCCCAAGTTCACACAATCCCTTATGTTTAATTGACCTGTACACCTTCCTATTATTCCTGCCGCTACACCACCATATATCTTAACATCACTCATAATATTTTCAATTTGACTCTTTCCTCCTTGAGAAATAATTCCAGCATTATTACTTTGACTATGTATTTCTCCTTTTACTGTAATATTCTTGAAATTAGCATTATTTAAAGATAAGATGAGACCTGCATTGTCCTGTTTAGAAATATATAAATTACTGATTACATTTTCATCACCATCAAAATTACCTGAAAATTGTTGTATTGGTTTAAATCCTTCTCCACTTTGTAATTCTTTTATTAAACTATCTGTATTTCCATCTTGATTCACATCGCCATAGCCTTTTGTTTCACTATTTGCATATGATAATTCTGATTTAAAGTTTAAATTAGTACATAACTTTATATATGCATTCGTATATTGACTATAGTTTTTAGACCATTCCATTAAATCTTCTATACACCAAATCTCATATGGTTTTTCTTCACTTCCATCTAATGTGTTTCCATCTTTTCCAACAGTAATATCTCCTGGATATTTGTCTTCTATGATTTCAAAAGCTCCTTCTACATTTCCATCTTTATCTACTGTGTAATATCTGTTACTTTCATGAAATACAACTTCAAATTCATCCCCAGCATCTGATACTTCCGTTTTTTCTTCTCCTGTTTCCTTATCCAGTTGTTCTTGTAATTCACTTTCTTCGATATTTCCATATTTATTATTTCCCATTGCTTGTACAGTTGCTTTTTCTATAATTTCTTTTTCATTTGCAATTACTGTTTCTTCTTTTGCTTGACCTGCATTTCCTATGATTCCATTATCTCCTGTAATAGCACTTATTGTGATTCCTGCTAGAATTAATAGTACAATAATTGTGATAACTAATGCTAATAGTGTAATTCCTTGTTCTTTCTTTATCTTTTGCATTTTATCTTCTCCCTTCTATACTTTCTTTTAGTTAAGTACTCTAAGAAATATAGAAAGTTGGATTTTATGCATTATTTAGCCTTTTTACTGTCTTTGTTCTTTTTTATTTTCTATTTTCCAATTAATAAATTTTGTCATTTTATTTTTCATTTTTTGTTGATATCTATTATATTTATTGGTATAATCAAGGTACAAAAAAAGTTCTAGAGTACTTAACTCTAGGACTTTTTTATTTGTTTCTTAGTTAAAATATCTTTGTAAATTGTGTTCCTATCCAAATCCAATAAATTCCTAATCCCACTAATGTTGCCAATACACTCATTATTATATATACTTTTGTGCTGATTTTTCCTTTTCGTTTCATATATATATTAATCGGTAGTAATATTAACAAATATACAATTAAAAGAAACATTCCTATCATTGCATTTAAACTTTCTTCACTTTCTGGTACATAATATGCACTTCCCTTAGGTTGATTTGAAAAGAACATATAAAATAATATAAAAAATATGGTATCCATAAATCCCATAAAACCATTAAATATAACAGACAATGTTGATATGATATATTTTTTTGGCTTTTCTTTAAATTTTATCAATCCAATTATTACACAAATCAATATATAAATAATTAATCCTGCTAATATTTTTAATAATACCATTTCTTTTTCTCCTAAGTTTTTTCTTATTTTATCATAAAAGCAAAAATTACTCTATACCTTTTCGATATAAAGTAATTTTTCTATTAGAATCATCAAAATTATTAAATTCTCAAATAGTATTCATATATAGATTATACACCAACAGTTGAGAAACCATTATCTACATGAATAATTTCTCCAGTAATAGCACTTGACATATCACTAAATAAAAATGCTGTAGCATTTCCAACTTGATTGATAGTAACATTTTTATGTAATGGTGCTCTTTCTTCAACAATATCTAATATTGAACCAAAGTCTTTGATTCCTTTAGCTGATAATGTTTTGATTGGTCCTGCTGAAATTCCATTAATTCTATATCCATCTTTTCCTAAATCTCTTGCTAAATATCTAATGCTTGCTTCTAATGCTGCTTTAGCAACTCCCATTACATTGTATCCTTCAATTGCTTTTTCTGATCCATAATATGTATATGCAACAATGCTTGCTCCTTCATTTAACATTTCTTTTTCTCTTGCCATTCTAACAATAGCAACTAATGAATAAGCACTTACATCTTGTGCATGTGCATAGCCATCTCTTGATGTTAAGATAAAATCATTTCTTAAATCTTCTGTGTTAGCATGTGCAATAGCATGTAATAATCCATCGATTTTTCCATGATCTTTTTTAATTTCTTCTAAGCATTTATCTATATCTTCGTCTTTACTTACATCATTACATACATAAACACTTGCTCTTGGCATATCTTTTACTAAATCTTTTACTTTATCTACACTATCTGCTGAACAAGTACAAATAACTTCTGCTCCTTGTTCATAAGCTGATTGTGTTGCTCCCCATGCAATACTCCATTTGTTTCTTACTCCCATAATTACTACTTTTTTACCTTCTAATAACATTTTAAATTCCTCCTAATTTATATTTTTATTGTATAGAAAAATCAGCTTTTCTATGTTTATCTTATATAAGTACAAGCTTTTTTCATATACAACAAGATTAATCTTTTTTATATGTTATATTTTAGCACATTGTTCTAAATTTTTCATATCTGTTTTCTACTAATTCTTTTTTAGATAATGTGTTTAATTCTTTTAAACTTTTTTTAATGTATGATTTTAATTCTTTTAGAACCATTTCTATATCTTCTTGTGCACCACCTTCTGGCTCTTTTATAATTTTGTCAATGATTCCAAAATCTTTTAAATCTTTAGCAGTAGACTTCATATCTTCTGCTGCTTCTTTTGCTTTACTTGAATCTTTATATAAGATACTAGCAAATCCTTCTGGTGATAAGATGGAATATACTGCATTTTCTAACATAGCAATTCTATCTCCCACAGCGATTGCCAATGCACCACCACTAGAACCTTCTCCAATAACAATACAAATGATTGGTACTTCTAGTTTTGACATCTCAAATAGATTTCTAGCAATTGCTTCACCTTGACCTCTTTCTTCTGCTCCCATTCCAGGATATGCACCAGGTGTATCAATAAAGGTGATAATTGGTCTATTGAATTTCTCTGCTTGTTTCATTAATCGTAATGCTTTTCTATATCCTTCTGGATTTGGCATTCCAAAATTTCTTTCCATATTTTCTTTTGCTTTTTTTCCTTTTTGTTCTCCTATTACGGTGACTGGCATACCATCAAATGTTGCAATTCCTCCAACAATTGCTTTATCATCTCCGAAATTTCTGTCACCATGTAATTCCATAAAATCATCAAATAGTCCATTGATATAATCTAATGCTTTTGGTCTATCCATTTTTCTTGCTAACATTACTCTATCCCATGCTGTTATTTTTGCCATGTTTCTTCCTCCTTTTTTATTTGTGTAGTCTGATTAATTTTGCAATTGTTGATTTCATATCTTTTCTTTCTACTATTTTATCAATAAATCCATGTTCTAATAAAAATTCTGAACTTTGGAATCCTTCTGGTAATTTTTGATTAATGGTCTGTTCTATAACCCTTGGTCCTGCAAATCCAATTAAGGCATGTGGTTCTGCTAAAATGATATCTCCTAAGCTTGCAAAACTTGCTGTTACACCACCTGTTGTTGGATCTGTTAAGACAGATATATATAATTGTCCTGCTTTATCTAATTTGGTAAGTGCACTTGATGTTTTCGCCATTTGCATTAAAGATATCATACCTTCTTGCATTCTAGCACCACCTGATACACAGAATATAATTAATGGCAATTTCTTTTTAGCTGCTGTTTCAATTGCAAGTGTAATTCTTTCTCCTACTGCTGATCCCATACTTCCCATTAAAAAGTTTCCATCCATAACAGCCAAAACTGCTTTTTCTCCTTCTATTTCACATGTACCACATTTTACAGCTTCTTCTATTTTTGTTTTTTCTTTTAACATTTCTACTTTTTTCATATATCCTTTAAAATTCAATGGATCTTTTGTATGAATATCTCCACCAATTTCTTTAAAGGTTCCTTCATCTGCAATTTGTTTAATTCTTCTTCTTGATGATAATCTAAAATGTTTGCCACAGTTTGGACACACACTCAAATTTTGGTGTAAATCGTCTTTATAGATAATTTCTTTACATTTATCACATTTTACCCATTTTCCAATCATCATATCTGAAGCTTTTTCATTCTTGACTCTCTTTTCTTCCTTTTCGTTTACCTTTTTTACTTTGTCTATTACCAAGGTATTTCCCTCCTTTTATATCTTTGTTATTATATATGTATTTTGAATTTATTTCAACTAGGATAAGTAGTCAATTTTTTGTTAAAAGAGAATAAAATCAATAGATGAAATAAGAAATTAGCATTATAATTGCTAATTTCTTTTTCTATTACATATTAAATTCTTTTTTTATAAAAGATGTGTCATAATTGTTTGTTTTAAAGTTTTCATTTTTTAGTATTTTCAATAAAAAGTCTATATTGGTTGTAATTCCTTCTACAACAAATTCTGCCACTGCACTTTTCATTTTTGCGATAGATTCTTCTCTATTTTTTCCATGAACAATTAATTTTGCAAGCATAGAATCATATGTAGGTGGAACTGTATATCCACTATATATAGCAGTATCTACTCTTACACCATTTCCTCCTGGAATATGTAATCCTGTTATCGTTCCTGGACATGGCATAAAGTTTTTATCTGGATTTTCTGCATTAATTCTTACTTCCATAGAATGTCCATTAAATTTAATATCTTCTTGTTTATATGTTAATTCTTCTCCACTTGCAATTTTGATTTGTTCTTTTATGATATCTACACCTGTTACCATTTCTGTTACAGGGTGTTCTACTTGTATTCTTGTATTCATTTCCATGAAATAGAAATCTTTATTTTTGTCAACTAAAAATTCAATGGTTCCTGCATTAGAATAACCAATTTCTTTTACTGCCTTTACTGCTACTTCTCCCATTTTCTTTCTAGTTTCTTCATCTAGTATACCACTTGGTGTTTCTTCTAATACTTTTTGATTTCTTCTTTGTACTGAGCAATCTCTTTCTCCTAAATGGATACAGTTTCCGTGCTCATCTGCTAATATTTGAATTTCCACATGTCTTGGATTTTCTACAAATTTTTCTAAATAAAGGCTATCATCATTAAAAGATACTTTTGCTTCTTGTTTAACAATATCATATTCTTTTTCTAATTCTTCTTTAGAAAAGGCAACTCTAATGCCTCTTCCTCCACCACCTGCTGATGCTTTTAACATAACAGGATATTTAATTTGTTCTGCTAAGTTGACTGCTTGTTCTTTTGAATAGATTAATCCATCTGATCCAGGAACAACTGGAACTCCTGCTCTTTTCATCGTTTCTTTTGCTCTTGATTTATTTCCCAACAATTCGATTAGTTTATAGTCTGGTCCAATAAATTTGATTCCTGTTTCTTGACAAATTTTTGCAAAATTTGGATTTTCTGATAAGAATCCAAATCCTGGGTGAATACTATCTGCACCTGTTAAGCATGCTGCTTCTAATATGGCTTTTACATTTAAATAACTTTTATTAGATGGTGCTGGTCCTACACAAATGGCTTCATCTGCTAATTGTACATGTAAGGCATTTTTATCTACTTCTGAATAAATGGCAACTGTTCTAATTCCCATTTCTCTACATGCTCTGATAATTCTAACTGCAATTTCTCCTCTATTGGCAATTAATACTTTTTTTAACATGAAAATTCCTCCTATGAAAGATAATTTATTTTTATATTTTCTATATTCTCTTAAAAAAAGACAGCTTACATACTGTCTTTTATACCTTATATATTATATATTTATTTTTTATTTTTTTCAAGCTAGGATAGGTGGTCAGTAATTATCGATTACTTTCCTTTATTTCCAGTTTTCTGGAATTTCACTATAATTTGTCAAATTCTCACATCCTGTATAACATGCATTTCCACTAATACCACTTCTTTCCCATAAAGGTATGGCATTTCCAGTCAAAGATGTACAGTTATAAAATGCATTGTCTGCATTTTTAATATTAGGACAATTATCAAATAAATCAGATGGAATTCGTGTTAATGATGTACAATTATAAAACATAGCCCTAATATTTGTTAAATTACCAAAGCTATTTTCTTTTGGAGAAACAATTTCTGTTAAATTGGTACAATTAGAAAAATTAACATTAATCATTTTATTTTCTCCCCAATCTATTATTTTTTGTAACGCTGGTGAATTAACTATTATTTGTGTAGCATATATCTTTATATTAAATATTTTATTTTTTTCTTCATATTTATGCATTACTGGTATAGGAGCCCCTATAACTGCTACAGATATATTATCATTGAAACTAGCTATTTTTTGTGATTTTCCAATTTCAGTCCCTTCTAATTTGCTATATGTTCCATCTCCCCAATCTATTATTCCATCCATAGAAATCGCTAATAAAACTGTTCCTTTATCTCCCACATTCACATCAATCTTAAAACCTTTTTCTACCTTTTCTCTTTCTTGTTCTGTTAAATCTGCCACCTCATAAGTAAAATTTTTCATATATTCTTCTTCAGTTTTAATCTCTAAATTTCCTGTTTCATAATTTGATGTAACATAATATATATTCCCTGTATCTGAAAATGTTATCATATAGCTGTTATCTACTTTTTGAACAATTGTTTCTCCTTTACCAGCTACACTATCTAATTCTGTTTGTAACCCTTGATAATCTTCTCCTACTGTTTCTGGTTCATAATATACTATTCCTAAAGCTGTTAAGGCTGTTTTTATCTGTTCCTCTTCTGTTGCCACAACATTATCTTCTTTAGCATTTTGCGCTCTTGTTAATATTCCATTATTACCTGTTAATGTTGCAATTGTTACACCTGCCAATATTAATAATACAATAATTGTAATAACTAAAGCTATTAGTGTAATTCCTTTGTTTTTTCTTGATTCTTTTGTTTTCATCTCTTCTTTTTCCTCCCTTTTAACTTTCTATTATTTAGTTACTCTAAGAAATTTACATGTATATTAAAACCTGCTTATAAGTTATTTTTGTTAACATTCTTACTGTTAATTTCTTTCATATTCTCAAAAAATTTTTTATAAAAAAATAAATTAAAATCCTATTGACAGCCCTGCAATTTATTGTTATCATAATTGTATGAAATCTTTCTTAGAGTAACTAACTCTAAGATTTTTTATTAATATTATGTTTCTTACAAAAGTTCTATTTTTTTATTTATAAGTAAAGCAAAAACCATTTTTTCAACGCAATACTTCCATTTAAGTTTCCTATAAATACAGAGTAAATTACTTATTTTTCAGATAGTTTTGATTTACAATTTAAATAAAATTAGCTTATTTTTATATACTGACATTAAATGTCAATACAACAATTACTTCTTTTGTGTCATAATTACTTTAAACATTAGTTTAGGGTGATGTTATGATAAAAGAAAAAAGAAAGGCAAAAAAATATACACAAGAAAAAATGTCTGAAATACTAGGAATTAGTTTGAGACAATATATACGAATTGATAACGAAGAAGATTTACCCAGAAGAGATGTTTTAAAAAATCTGATTTTAGAATTAGAATTAACAGATGAAGAATTAGGTGAATACATAAGAATTATGGCAAATAAAATAGCTTAAGAATATTAAATTATATAATAAAATATTCTTAAGCTATTTTTTATTATATGATGAAAACTAGTTTTTTATCTTCGCTTACACATAAGTTTCTTCATATACATTATCTTATTTTGTTGATATATGTATATTTTCAATTTCTGCATTTAATTCTCTAGAAATAATATTTTGTATTTGTGCTACTTCTTCTTGTTGTAATTGTTCTGCTCCAATAATCACACTAATGCTATCTCCATTTACAAAAATAATATTATTAGTAAATCCTTTTGTACTAATCAAATTCTCACATATCATGATACTATTTTTCGTATCATTAATTTTTTTAATTTCTTCTGTGGCACTTTGTTTTTGCGTTTCTAAGCTATTACTACTATTTAATACCTTTTCATAACTTTCTATCATCTGTGAATACATAGTGTCTCTTTCTAGTTTTGATTTTGTAAAATATTCATCTGATGTTACTGTTGCACTTGTTTGTGCTACTGTATTAGCTGTACTATTTTCTGTTGTGTTATTGTCTTGTGTCATATTTGTATCAGCCATTGTATTTGTTGTATCTGCTGTTACATTTTCTTCTACTTCATTTTCACTAACTGCTTCACTATTTACTAATGTAGCATCTCCAATATCAGCAATTTGCATATCATCATTTGCTTCCATTTCCATAGCTGTCTGTGTAGATACTTGCTCTGCTGTATTGGTAGTATAATTCAAATATCCAGCAGTCACTAACATTAAGGCAATAACATAAATAATTACTTGATTTTTCTTCAATAAGCCTTTCATTATTTTCATACTTTACCTTCCTTTCAATGTTTTTTTCTTGATTCATTGTTTAAACTCTTTTTTAAACAATTTTTATTTATTCTATAAAAGTCCTGTCCCTTTTGGACGAAAAATGTCCATTTTGACACGTCCCTAATGTTCCATTTCAAAGACTTGTATTTTATGGGTTGGTAGTCCTGTTACTGCTTCTACTGCTTGGATGATACTTGTTTTTACTTCTGCATTTTCTGCTCCTTTTGCTGTGATAATTGCCCCTTCTATTTGTGGTTCTACTACTTTTTGTGTGATGACTGTTTTTTGTCCATCATTTTCTTCATATATGATTTCTTTTTGTGAATCGGTTTCTTCTATGGTTCTAGTTCCTCCTGATGTGTCTGTTTCTTCTGTATTACTGGTTTGTGTGTTTTCATTATACATAGGTATAATTTCACTTGATTCTGAGTAATTGATGAATACATTGACTTCTCCTACGCCTTGAATTTTTGCTAATATTTCTTCTAATTTTATTTCCAATTCATTACTGGTATTACTCGATACTTCCAATGAAGATGTATTACTACTTGCTAATTGTTTTGAAGTATCATTTTGTGAATTTTTTTGGTTACCACTATCTCTATCTCCATTCCATATGATATTAATAATCACAACTGTGACAATTAATATGACAACAAAAAATACCAAATTTTCTATTTTCTTTTTATTATTCTTATTTCCATCTTCTGGATTGATTAACCCTTTTAATTTATCTTTAAACATGTTTCCTCAACTCCATATTCTTCTTTTAAGAACTTTTTTATCTTTTGAATATCACTATTATTTATATTTTGTTTACTCTCATCTTGTTCCTCATTTGTTTTTTTAATTTTTCCGACTGTAGTGTTTACTGGTTTTATCTTTTGAATTTCATTTACTAACTTATCTTCAATTGTTTCTGTTTGTCCTGTTTCATTTCCTTGTTGATTATTTTCTTGATTTTCATTTTTTTCAACTGTTAAAACAATTTCTTCTATATAATTTTCTTCATTTTCATTTGATAATGTTGCATACACATTACAAGTCGTGACTTGATACCCTAAATTCTCTATTTTTTTAGTGATATCTTTTTCTAATTCTTCTATATAGATTTCTTCTATTTGACTATTCACAGTGCTTTGTTCTTCATTTGCTTGATTGGTTGTATAATTACCGATATATTCATTTAAATCATAAGAACTAACATCTAATATATCTTTATTTTTAACAAATGGTGATATGATATTAAAAATAATATATATACCAAATACCATTCTGACATATTTTTTTGTTTTATTATTGGGTAATAACATTTCTAAAATGGATATGACAATAATGGCCAATCCTAAACTTTTTGCCCAACTACTTAAAAACTCTATCATAACTTCCCCTACCTATACATCATTCCTGTATTGGATATTTTAACAACTAAAGCTGTGCCAACAATTAGCATAACAGATACAGAACATAAAATTGCTAGAAAAATTTTATACACATCTCCTATTTGATCTAATAAACTCGTAATATTTTTATCTGCTATTGGTTCACAGATTGCCGACATTAACTTATACGCTATTGTAAAAATTCCTAATTTTAAGATTGGTATAACACAAATTCCGATGGCAATAATGATTCCAATAATCCCTACTGCATTTTTTAAAATAATGCCACATCCTAAAACAGTATCTACAGCATCACCTAAAATTTTTCCTACTACAGGTATTGCTGAACTAACAACTGCTTTTGTCGTTTTAGCAGTGATGCCATCTACACTACTAGAAAGTGTCCCTTCTAAAGAAATGACTGCTACAAAAATGGTAAGAATAATACCAAAAAACCACACCACTCCTGATTTTAAGAATTTCGATAATTTGTCTATTTGTACATTATCTGAAATTTTAGATATCACAATTAAGCTCGTAAAAACTAATACAATTGGAATAATGAGCGTTTGTATAATGTTTCCTATAAAATTAATTAAGAATAATATAATAGGCTCTAATACACCACTTGTTGTAATACTTCCTGTATATATCATGAGTGAAATAAGTAAAGGAATTAATATATTCATAAACCCAATTAAATTATTACAGGTATCTTTTACAACTTGTACAATATCAGAAAAGTTCATCATAACAATCGTAACAATCAATATGTATTGAACATAGTAAATCAGTTTTGAAATTGTATCATTTTCTAAACTTTCACTAACAGATTTTAGGACACTATGTATCACCACAATCGCTAATATACTTCCTAATGCGGTTAAACCATCTACTAATTCTCCTCCTAATACACTAATTATTTTTTTGAATAATGTTTGATTATCCACTTCTCCTTTTATGGCATTTTCAAGAATTTCATTTATATCAATATCTTCAAAGAACTCACCGGAATACTCATCTGCTTGCTCGATAAATTCACTAATTCCAAATTCTTCTTGTTGCTCTTTTAATGTTTCTTCTTCATCGGCAATTACAGTTGGCATTGTGAAATATAAAAAGAGAAGAACAATTATCAAAATATATATAATTCTTTTCATTTTGCCTCCTTATCTTTTGTAAACTTTGTTGTTTTCCTTAGTATTTAAGGCAAAATTTGCAATATAATTTCTAATAAACTAGATATAATCGGTATGGACATAGAAATGATGATGATTTTACTTCCTAACTCTATTTTACTAGCAATAGCACCTTCTCCAGAATCTCTACATATACTAACTGCAAATTCTGAAAGAAAGGCAATTCCTGTTATTTTAATTAGCAAAGATAAAAATTGACTATTGATATTGGCTTTTCCTGCAATTGATTGTATTAAATTTACAATTCCTGATAATTGATCTGTTAATAGAAGTAATATAAGTGCTCCTGTTAATAAACTGATATATATTGCAAATTCTGGTTTATATTGTTTTAACAATATGATGATAATCAATGCAATTAATCCAATTCCTATAATTCTAATAATTTCCATAAACATATCCTTTTACAAATTAAATATAGTTCTTACTGTGTCAAATAATCCGCTAATTTCTTTTATTACCATAGTTAGAACAATAATTAATCCTGCTAAAGTCGTCATCATTGCTTGGTCTTCTCTCCCTGCTCTTACTAGTACTTGATGTAAAACAGCAACTAATATACCAATCGCCGCTATTCTAAATAACAAATTGATATCCATATTTTATCTCATTCCTTTCTCAAGGCATTAAACTAGTCGAAAAAGAATTAAATACTTATAATTATTTTCAACCTTTCTCTTTTCCTTTTATTTTTCTTAAATTAAAATAATGACAATTGCTAATCCTATAGTGGTTCCAAGCTTTCGATACAATTTTTCATTTTTATCTTTTTCTTGCTGAGCTTCTTTGATTTGTTTTTCCAAAAAATTTTCTGTAATTTCTATTTGGCTAATTTGTCCTTCCACATCTGTTTGTCCTAACATTTTGGAAAGCATTAATAATACATGTTTATCTTCATCAGTAAGATTTGTTTCACTTGTCTGTACTGCATTTTCCCAGGCTTCTCCCGCACTAAAATTTTGCATATTCTTTCTAGCTTCTTCAAATATTTGTCCTATATTTTCTTTAGCATTACTTGCCATTTCTCTAAATATTTCTGGAATGGGTTCATATGTAAATCTAATTTTTGATTTAAAAACATTTAAAATATTTTTGATTTCTTCTAATTCTTCTAATCGATAGGAATATTTTTTAGCTATACATCTTCCAATAAAACTGGATGCAATAAATACTAATAACAGCATAAAACACTTAATTACTTGCATATCATACACCTTGTCCTTTGCATTTATAAATAAAAATTTATGCTTTTCTTATTGTATAGGAAAAACCGACTTTTATTTTGAACAAATTTAGATTTTTCCGTATACAACAAGATTAGGCTTTCTTATATAATATATTCACCTCTTTTTCTTTTAGAACTATATAAAAATAATTTTCTCAATGATTTTTTTATCAATTAATTTTTTGATATATGGATTACTATGTACATCTTCTATACTTTTTCCATGCATTGTAAATATACCTTTTACACCAGACAACATTGCTTCTTCAATAGCTTGTATATCTTCATTTCCTCCAATTTCATCACAAGCAATAATCTCTGGTGCCATAGTTCTAATTAATATCTTAATTCCTTTTGCTTTTGACACATTATCAATAATATCTGTTCGAATCCCAACATCATTTTGTGGAACTCCTCTATACATTGCTGCAATTTCTCCTCTTTCATCAACCACTCCACAAGTTTTTCCTTTGAAATTTATCCCATTTACTCCATTACTTAAATTTCTAATTAAATCCCTTAACATTGTCGTTTTTCCTTTTCCCGGTGGTGAAACAATTAATGTATTAAAAATTGTTTGATTTTTAATGTCAATAACTTGTCCGATAATGCGATTACTACAATTGGGAACTTCTCTAGCAATTCTAAAATTTAAACTGGTTATATATTTGATATTGATGATTTCTCCATTTTCTACAACTGCTGTTCCTGTTATTCCTACTCTATGTCCTCCTCTTATGGTAATATATCCTTCACACAATTGCTTTTTATATGCATAAATAGAATTTTCACATAATCTTTCTACAATTTGTAATATTTCATTTTGTGTAATTTTATATTCCACAATTAATTCTTTATCTCTAAGTTTCAAAATTAGCGGTCTATCAATTCTAATTCTAATTTCTTGCAATTCATCTTTTATTTTATTATTGGAAATGATTGTATTATATAAAATATTGGATAAATTCATTGGAAAAAACTTAACAATTTCTAAAAGCTTTTCCATTTTTCACTCCTTTTATCATATAATTTCAGGATTTTATTTGTTTTACTTATACCCAATAATATATATATTCTGGAAAATTTGATTTATTACTATTTTTTAGGTGATATCTTTATTGGTTACTTACATGAACGTTTCTTTTATAAATACAAAAAAAGTAAGACTTTACATTTTAATTTGTAAGTCTTACTTTTTTATTTTTTCTAAATTCTATTTATTAAATTTATTATGAGTCCTGTCCCTTTTGGACAAAAAATGTCCATTTTGACACGTCCCTAACGTTTATTAATAACTGCTCTATAAATTAGTCCTGTATTAATATCTTTTTCAAATTCTACCCTATATGCGTCATCTACATTGATACTACTTTTTAACAGTGTAATATTTTGTTCATTAACTTCATATTCCTCTCCATCCATGTTGATTTCTTCTATTTTGTTATTTCCTTCTGTTTCATTGTTATTTTGAATAGTTGTTAATAATCCTTTGACTGTTGCTCCTTTGGTATTTGTACTTTGATATAATTCAAATTTTGCATTAAATGCATTTACTGCTTGTTCATCGATTTCTGTGGTTGTTTGACTTGATACTAAAAATGCTGGTATTAGGTATTGAATTGGATTTTGATCTTCAGATACTCCCAATTCTTCCATTTGTACTTGATTAACTTCTACCATTCTTTCTTGTATAGCATTCATTAAATTACTAACATATTCGTTGTCTTTATCATTTAGGATAACTGCATTATTTTCTGTTAAATCCTCTATTGTCACTCCATCTTTAAATTGTACATTGTTTGTTACACTATATTTATTTTGACTGGTTGTCTTTTCTGATGTATCATTTGAAGTTTCGTTTATTGTTGTTTCTTCTGGCTCTTCAACAATTTTCCCTGTGTTATCTATAACAAATCTGTCTCCCGTACTAACAAATGTAATATTAAATGTTGTATCAGTTTCTTTTTCTAAACGCATATCTGCATATATCTCATTTTCTCCTGATGATAATTCTTCTTCTACATTTGTATCGCTAATTTGTGTACTATCTTCTCCTGCTGCTATTTTATTTGCTTGAACAGTTGTTATTAATGACTCAATTGTTTCCCTCTCACTTGAAATATCTAATGTATCTTGTGAATTTTCTGTTCTTTCCTCTGCATTAGTCTCTTCATACTTTCCTTCTAACGTTAGCTCATATGTTTCTGTTACGCTATCAGAAGCTAACCCAGCATATTTTGCTGTAAATACAGCATTTGTATCTTGTTCATCCGCATTTAATGTTGCTGTGTAGGTTATATCTTGTCCATTTTTTTCTTTATTCATTACTAATGTAATTCCCGAACTTCCTACATCCATTCTACTAAGATTGCCTCCTGTAGCATATACAGTCATTTCAATATCATTATTTAATTCCCACTCATTAATACTTTCTATAACATCATCTATAGAATCTTCGTTTAATTGTGTATTAGTTCCTATCCCTTGTAATATTTCATTTAATTTATGTGTTGTATTGGCATCTGTCTTTAATACATTTAAAATTTGAATCAATGTATTCTTCAGTTCTTCACCTGTTAGTGTTAGTCTATATCCTGTTAAATCTCCTTCTGTTAATGTTGAAAACTTATTATCATCTAATGTATTTAATATATTATCAAAATAAGTTGTTTTCAAATTTTGTATTTCTTCATCAGAAAACTCTACATTTTGTAGTTTTAATATATTATTTATATCTTCTAGTCCAGATATTTCTTCATCATTTCTAACAGCTACAAAACTACTTCCAATATATTGCGTTTGAATTCCTGTTACAGTATTTGTTTTTCTATATGTTAATGGAAAATTGACACTATCTGAATAGTTGAGACTAATCTCTTTTTCTGATTTTGAATCATTCGGAACTTCTTTTCCTGAAAAAGTAATATTAAAATTATTGGCCAATTCTAAGTCGTCTTCCATATTAGGAATGGATACATCAAATGTTATCTCTCCATTATTTTCATAGCTTGTACTACTCTTTTTTTGGAAATATTGCATTAACTGATTATCAATAAATCCATCTTCACTTTGCACAATCTGTGAAGTATATTTGAAGAATAACTGTTTATTACTCTTAAACATATCTGTGAAAAAATATAAATATGCTACGACACCCACTAAAAGTAGGATAATAACTAACAAGATAATAACTGTTATTAACAAGCTTTTACTTTTCTTTTGTCCCATAAAAACCTCCATTCGAGTCATATACTCTAATAAATTTTAAGTATGATATTTCTTATAATATAAATAGATAAATAACTGTATTCCTACTGTCATTTATCTATTTTCCTTTATTCTTCCCAGTTATGATAAATATTTGAAACATCATCTAAATCTTCTAGGTTTTCAATTAATCTTTCCATTTTTTCTGTTCCTTTTTCATCTAGCTTAACAGTGGTTGTTGGTACCATTTGAACTTCTGCTTCTAAGAATTCTAACCCTGCTTCTTCTAGTTTTTCACGAACAGCCATAAAGTCTGCTGGATCTGTTGTAATTTCATATACTTCCTCTTCTGATGAAAAATCTTCTGCTCCTGCTTCTAATGCTAACATCATTAAATCATCTTCACTCATTGATGTTGTTTCTTTTTCAATAACCATAACACCTTTTTTATTAAACATATATGATACACAACCAGTTGTTCCTAAGTTTCCTCCAGCTTTATCAAATACATGTCTAACATCTGCTGCTGTTCTATTTTTATTATCTGTTGAAGCTTCTACAATAACGGCTACTCCGTTTGGTCCATATCCTTCATATGTAATTTCTTCATAATTTTCATTACTTGTTGATGCTTTTCTAATTGCATTATTAATTGTATCATTTGGCATATTGGCAGCCTTACATTTTGCAATAACATTCTTTAATTTTGAATTTCCTGCAGGATCTGGTCCACCTTCTTTTACAGCAATTAATAATTCTCTTCCTAATTTTGTAAATATTTTTCCTCTTGCTGCATCTGCTTTTCCTTTTTTGGCTTGTATGTTGTGCCATTTACTGTGTCCTGACATTTTAATTCCTCCTTTTTTATTCTTCAATATTTTATCATAGTTTTTCTATTTTGTGTAGTATTTTACAAATAAAAGTTGTTTTTATTTAATAAAAAAGGAATATATTCTACTTTAAATAGAACATATTCCTTTCCTCTTTGTCGTTATATAACTTTAAAGATTTAAATATTTATCAACAAGTTTCTCAAATTCCTCCGTTTCATTAAAATAGCTCTCATGCTTACTCACATCAAATGTTTTGACATTTTCTTGCATCAGCATTTCACATAACCCATTTATAAGTTCTGGGTTTTTTAAATTGTATGTATATAATTCTTTTCGTAATTCCTTTTCTTTTTGTGCAGATTCAAGAAACCTTTGAACTTCTGGCTTGGCTTCATATTCTGCCTTGAGCTACATATGTCAATATTTTTTACTTACTTTAAATCTATAAAATTTAATTTTTCAATAATGTCTTTCCCTATAATTTCATTTGCTAATTCCACAAATTCATTAAATAACTCAATTTGGCCTCTATGGTGAGTATCTATACCATACACCACATGAATGTCATATTCTGATGCAATCTTCCAAAATTCTTTACATGGATATGCTACTTTCTTTAATTTTTTTCTTTGTTCTTCTATTGGTTTGTGATTCAATTTTCCATTTTCATAGTATGTTTCTGCAAATATATTATTTAAATTAATTTCTAATGGTACACCATATTTTTCAGCAGCTTGACAAATAAGGTGTGCAACTTTTGCTTCAATTTCTCCAAATTCTTTTCTCTTTAACATATATAAATCAGGATGTGCAATAATATCTGGAATTTCACATTTCATTGCTTGTTCTATATATTCTGCATATCTTAATAATTCTTTATCTGAAAAATCATCTTTTCCATGTATTTTTAAATTTTTATTATCATCATAAGCAAAATGCTGTCCTAAAATCAATTTATCTGTTTCATCTTTTAACTCTTTTAAGTTTTCTTCTTCTCCTGGTAAATATTCCACTTCATACCCACTTTGGATTTCAATTTGTCCAGCATATTTTTCTTTTAATGTTTGTATGCTCTCTAAATATTCTTTTCTTTGATTATATTTCATACGCATATGTTTTCTTTTATCTATTTTATTTTTTTCTGGACAATGGTCTGTAAAAGTCATTCTTTTAAATCCCATTTTGATGTATGCTTCTACATATTCTTCATCTGTCAAATCTAAATCTGCGTGTCCACATCTATATGTATGTGAATGATAATTAAATTCTTGCATGATTTTTCCTCCTTTTACTATTCATTATCTAATATATCTGGGAACAATGTGTATATATTAAATCCCAACATATTATCAAATCCTTTCTTTAATTTTTGTATTTCTTTAACAAAGTAGATTGTATTTTCAAATATCCCTCTTCTTATCATAATATCAATTAGTCTTTTTTCTAATGTCACATTTACATTTGTACATATCATATCACATAAATTAATAATTCTTTCATAAATGGTATATTCATGTGTTTGTATAAAATTTGATAAATCCACATTTTCTTCTGGCAACCATCCTATTGTGCACATATAGTCATTATTTAAAAATGAATGTGTTAAACAAACATTAGCATATTCATCAGCATACCCTTCTTGTTTTATATATTGATAACCATTTTGTGGATGTTCTAAAAATCCACCTATTCCTTTTCCAATATCATGAATATATCCTAACGTTTTTGCTTTTTCTACATCTAATCCTAGTTTTTCTGCTATTTTACCTGCAGAATTTCCTACACATATAGAATGATCTATCCAATTTGTATCCTCCGTTTTTCTCCTAAATTCTTCTAACATTTGTAATGCTTTTTCTGTTGTTAATTCCACTTTTTTCACTCCTTCGAATTTATCCATTGTTCCAATTTATTATATTATATTTTTCGCTTTTTTCCAATATTTGAATCTGTTTTTGTATTTCTTGTATATCTTCATCATTAAATGGTTTAAATGTATCATAAAATCCTGTATCTTTATATGGAAATACTAAAGCTTGTCCAAATGGTTGTGTTCTGGAATCTCTAGTTCTTCCATACAAATGTATATGAAAAACTGGTTTTGTTCCTTCTACATATGCCCAATTTCCATTTTCTTGATAATTGATTCTTTCTATATGAACTCCTCTATTTCTCATCCCTATTATCATTGCTTCACTAACTAACATGGTTAGTCTCATCACTTCAATAGCTTCTTTTGGACTCAAATCCAATCTACTTGCAAAATATTTTTCCTTTGCTCTTATCCAAATATGACCTCCATCTCCCCTTGGAATATGTGGCACTTTCGGTACACAAGCCATAAATGTTTCTGTTTCATATATGATAATATCATTCATAATATTTCTCCTTTACATTTCATACATTATCCTTCATTGGCCAATATTTTCTTTTTCTTCATATAAATATCATTTTTAAATACTGCATATATTCCAACTAATAGTAAAGTTAATTCTCCTAATACCATAAACCAACTTTGATAATAGGTATAATAAATTCCATATGTTATTCCTGTTGTTATTCCTGATATTCTGACCAATTTCATATTTGACTGCCACAAACAATATGTTCTGATGATAGAACCAATTGTTGGCAACAAAGATATTGTACCATCCCATGTAAACATACAATTTACAATAATAATACTTTCAAAAAAGAATAAAATAACAATATACACTATTTTATTAATTTTATTTTTATTGATAAATATAAATGTTCTAATAAAATTTATAAGACTTAACACTGCTCCTGTATATGCTGTTATGATAAAATCATAAATTGCTTCTAAAAGACAACTTAATGATTGTACAAATAACGATTTTTTTCTTTCTTTTATACAAATGCTAATGACTAGTGTGAAAACTGCTAATATACTAAATATCATTTTTCTTCCCTCTTTTATTGTTTCAATTTTTTAAATAAATCTTCATATATTTTATCTGCATTTAAATACATTACCATATGAATTTTTCTATCATTTTCATGAAAATGATAACTTAAATCTTCGTTAATATCTGGACAACTAATTTCTTTTTCTTCAAACCATTCTCTATTAACTAAATAAGCTATAACACTAATATCCCAAATTACTCTTCTTGTTCGAATTCCCAATACTTCATTATTATAAAATCCTCTACATAAATAATTACATAGTTCATTTTTTCCTTTTAAATATTGTTCTAATTCAAAGATTGATGTTTTTAAATTAGAGGCCACACCTTTGCAAGGTATGATTGTTAATTTGACTTTTGATGTAAATATGTCTTTTACAGCTTGTACATCTTGTCTAAAATTAAATTCACAATTATTTTCACATACAGGACTATTTCCTCCAAGCCAAATAATTTCAATCTTGTCCATAATTTCTGGTGCTTTTTTTATAGCTAATGCAACATTGGTAATCGCTCCAATTGCCATAATATATGTTTGCTCATTTCTATTTGCTATTTCAATCATTTTTTCTACTGCTTCATTTGTTTCATTATATCCATTTTCTAAATAATCTGTTGCTCCTTTAAATACTTTTCCTTCTGTATTAAAATTAAGCCATTTTGCTATTTTTAGTACTTCCTGATAACTCTTTTCTAGTCCCTCTTCTATGCTAATATCATTATCCCAATGATATGGTGCAATGGTAATCGCCTCTATATGAAATCTATCTTGAGATTTTATCATATAACTGACTGCAAATTGATCATCCCACGTGTTATATGTGTCTGTGTCTAGAATTACATTTATCTTTTCTACTTTATCTTCTTTTTTATATAATGGATTCAACTTTTCATATATTTCGTTCCAATTCTTAACTCTCTCAAATCTAGTTTCTTGCTTATTATATCTTGTCGTCATTTGTAAACATTTCACACCATGATTTTCAATATCTTCACAATGTTTACTGGAATCTTCAATCATCATATCGATATGATTTGCCCTACATACTTCACCTTTTCCATGTCTGTTGGTAAGTATCAATTTATCATAATAAATCTCATATTTTGCTAGCCAATCTTTTGTCATTTCTAATGGATTTACATATTCTCCATTATCTCTTGCAGAAATGATATATATATCATTTCCATCTTGTTTTAATTTGTCAATGACTCTTTTTGCATTTTCCAATGGTTTTAAGTTTGTAGCAATTCTTTGTATATTGGTATGATAAAATTCATCACTTTCTTCTTGTGACCAATCAAACATGTCTATGGTTATATATACTGGATTTTCATTTATAATCCCTGTATTTCTTAGTTGTTTATCATATTTTAAATATTCTTTTAGTAAGTCATCATCAAAATTGGATATGCAATTATCTATATCGATTCCTATTCTCATATGTTTTCCCTTCTATTATTATATGTTTTAATTTTTTATCTCAAATGTTCGTATTTCACAATTATTCAAATTTAAATCTTCTAATATTCCTTCTTCATTTGCTCCATTAAAATATCCATTAATGGCTCTTGTTACTCCACCATGTGTAACAATTAAAATATTTTTTTCTGTATACGCTTCTTTTAACTCATCTATTAAATTCCATACTCTATTACATAAATCCTGTATGGTTTCTACACCTTTATATTCTTTATTCAGACTATAATTATTTAGTATCTCTGAATACCAATTCTCATCTTGAATTTCTTCTCTTGTTTTCCCTTCAAATTCTCCAAATCCTCTTTCTTCTAGTGCTTCTTTGAATATAATAGGTACATTTTTTGCTTCATTAATAATTTCTGCTGTTTTTCTAGCTCTCTTCAATGTAGAAGATACAATCATGTCTATTGGATAATCTTTTAAAATATTCTTTACTTCTTTTGCTTGTTCAATTCCTTTTTCGTTTAATTCAATATCTGTCTTTCCTTGAATTCTTCCTTCCTTATTCCAATTGGTTTGTCCATGTCTAATGATATAAAACTTCATATAAATTTCCTTCCTTTATTTTAATTCATTTCTTTTAATAATGGAATCACATCTGATAAAGATTCTAATTTTGCATATACAAGATTTTCTATTTCTTTTGAAGGTTCTTCTAAATCTGGTATCATAATAGGTTTCATTCCTGCTCTATATATAGATAAAACACCATTGGCTGTATCTTCAACGCCTATACATTCTTCTTTAGATAAATTTAATTGTTCTATACATTTTGAATAGATCTCCGGGTCTGGTTTTCCGCTTAGTTACTATATCTCCTCCCATTATTATATCAAAGTAATCAACTACTCCAACCTTTTTCAAATATTTCTTTATCACTTCTAAATTAGAAGAACTTGCCACTGCCATTTTATAATCATTATTTTTTAGGAAATCTAATAATTCTAATAGTCCTTTTTTTGGTTCTATCGGATTATTTTCAAAATATTTTTCAACATATTTCTCTCTTGTTTTCAACAATTTTTCAACATCTAAGCCTTCAAACTTATTACCTAATATTTCTTTTAAACGTTTATTGTTTGTTCCTCTTATTTGTGTTAATGTTTGATCGTCTATTTTTACATTTAAATCTTCTCCTGCATGTTTTAATCCTCCTTCTTTTATATGTTCTGTATCTAACATTGTTCCATCCATATCAAATATCACTGCTTTTATCATCGTAATTACACTCCTTCATTTTTTATATAAATTCCTTTGCTAATCTTATTTTAACAATATTGTAATAAAAATTGCAATATTGGATTGCAGAAATACCTTTTATTCTTTATTTTTCTGTTTTAAACTTTTTTTATTTATATTATAAAATAAGAATTTGTTTCTCTATTTTCAAGAATGTCATCTGCAAAAAAGGCATATTTAAATCTAATTCTATTATCCCAGATAATGTTTTCAATCTCACATTTTCCTAAAACATTTAATATATCAAACGTAAATGTATTCGGTATTCTTAATACCAAATTATGTGTTATATTCTCTTTTGCTTTATAAAACATTTCCTTTATACTTGGTTGTGTCATTTCTAAATTCATCACATGCTCTTTTTTGTTACTTCCCGCACTCCAATCTGGGTCTAATATTGCAACTTCTGCTTGTATATTTTGTAAAAGATTTTCATCTAAAACATTTCCTTGTATAAATTCTGTTCTATTTTGAACTCCATATAATTGTGCATTTTTCTTTGCTGATACAATTCTTTCTTCATCCATATCAATTCCATAAACATAATCTAGTTTTTTAGCTAATTGAATAACCGTCATTCCCAATGCACAACATAATTCTACACCTGTTTTATACTCACTCAATCTTTTAGCCAAATGTTTACTTATGACTTCTGGACAACTCATATAGATTCCATCTGCATCCCCATATATTTCTTTAGAGAATTTATTTTCATTCATTTTATGCTCCCTTTTATATCTTAATGTATTTCTTCTTAATAATAATCATATTTTCCAATAATTATTTTTTTCATCATACCATAAAGTCTAAAAAAAATAAAGTTTCAAAATAAATCGATTGTTTTGGAAACTTCATTATAATTTTTTTCATTATTAAAAATTTATATGTATATAATAGAAACGGATGTCTTTGGCAAAATGCCTCTGACATCCTTGTTCCTATTGATAGAAGTGTTTTCCTACAGGCCAAAATATAAGGCGCTGAAAAGTTCCTCAACCATTCCTTCGAACTCTTGTCCTACGAAATCATTCACTCCTGCCGTTGTGACGGTTTTTACCAGTTCTATGATATGGTTTTTTTCCTCCTCTTTCCATTGCTTTCCCTGGACAGCTTTTTTCAAGGTTACATCTCCTTTGATGATAACCTCGTTAATGCAGGCTCTCGCCAACATTATCTCCGCAATCTCTGCAGCACGCTCCTGGCATTTTTTCAGGCCTATTTCCAACTCCACTCCATATTGATCAAGAACATCGTTCTTAATCGGAGTAGTGACTTCTTTCACTAGCCTTTTCTTCATCTCTTTCGAGAAAACCAGGCTTCTAGCCTTTGTTGTTATTTCTGGATACCGCTTAATAACATCTCCTATATCCAGAAAATCGATTGTCATCATTTCAACTCCCATCTTCTTTACCTCCTGATAATAAATTTTTATTGGGTCTATATTTATTATACCATTTTTTGAAATATTATGTCAATTTATCCTAATGCCACATCTAATATCATCATAATCACAAAACCAACTGCTACACCAATTGTTCCAATATTTGAATGCTCTCCTTCTTGTGATTCGGGAATCAATTCTTCTACAACAACATAAATCATTGCTCCTGCCGCAAAAGCTAATAAATATGGTAATATTGGTACAATTGTATTCGTTAATAATATGGTTATGATAGCTGCAACTGGCTCAACAATTCCGGACAATGTTCCATACATAAACGCTTTTAACTTAGACACCCCTTGGGTTCTTAATGGCATAGATATAATAGCACCTTCTGGAAAGTTTTGGATTGCTATGCCAATTGCTAAACTAATTGCACCCGCTAGACTAATTCCTACATTTCCTATCATAGCTCCCGCTAATGTCACTCCCATAGCCATCCCTTCTGGGATATTATGAAGTGTTACAGCAAAAACAAGCATAGTCGATTCTTTTATTTTCGCTTTAATTCCTTCTGGTTTATCTGTATGTAAATGTAAATGTGGTATGATACTATCTAAAATCAATAAAAAACCAATTCCTAATAGAAATCCAATAACTGCTGGTAACCATGAAATTTCATGTTGTTCTATTGCCATTTCCATAGATGGCATGAGTAATGACCAAATAGATGCTGCCATCATGACACCTGCTGCAAAACCAATTAATAATTTTTCTACTGTTTTATGAATAGATTTTTTCATAAAAAATACCATTGCAGAACCTAAAAGTGTTCCTAAAAATGGTATAACTAATATCATAATCATATCTATATTCATATATTTCTCCCTTCTTCTGTATATTTTATCATAGTTGTATCATATTTTTATCAATTTGTATAGCCTATATTTTTTCTTATTCAACAAAAAAATGTACATAAAATTAACAAAATTTTATGTACATTTTTTACCCCTTTTATTTTATATTATTTTTCTTTATTGTTTAGGTCTATATGTCATAATATTACTTACAGCTTCTGGTCTAACTGGTGACATTAAAATTTTTCCTGTTCCTCTGTATACATTAACAAATCCTTCTCCTGCAACAGCTGAACCTAATAAACTTCTTGTAGATTTCTCTACTGTAAAATCTAATGAATCAGACCATGCAATTGCCATATTTCCATCAATTTTTATTTGGTCATTTTGTAATTCTATTTCAATTAATTCTTCTCTTGGAACTGGACTTTCTAGAACTGCAATTCCTTGTCCTGATAATTTTAAATTAAATAATCCTTCCCCACCTAATACAGCTGAAGATAAATTACTTCTCATAACGACATTTGTATTCAAACTTGCTTCACAAGCTAGGAATAATCCATCTTCTAAAACCATACTACCGTTCCAAGCACCAACATCTTCTAGTAAAATATAGTTGTATGTTGGTTCTAATGCCAATAATCCTGTACCATGATATTTAGGTTTTACTGTTGATTCACTTGTTACACTTCCCTTTATTGCTTTTCCTAAGAAATCTCCAACGCCTTTTACATTTGTTTTTGACTCTATATTTCCAGCCATCCATTGCATTGCTCCGGCACTTGTCACATATTCATCTCCTTGTAATTGAATCACAACTTGTCTTCTTCTAACATTCATCTTTGCTGCAAAATATTCTGACATTGCTGTCAATTTATTAACACTGACATCTCTTTGAAATTCAACAACTGAAATATTTCCCTTTCTTTCTATAATTTTTACATCATCATTATCAAATAGGTTCTTAACTGAAATCATAAAAATACCTCCTTCTATTTTTTCAAACTCATTATATACAAAACTTCTATATTTTTACAATATATTATAAAATTTTTTTATATTTTTTTATCAATTTGTTTTATTTCTATTTTCTTGTGGTATAATGATAAATGAATTTTAACAAAAGAAAGGGAGATGATTGTACTCATGTCAAATACTAAGGAAGAAGTAAACGTATCAAAACTCTATGGCCAAGAGTGTTTACTATCCAAAAAAGATTTTATCAAGAAATACAAGATTAAAGAAGAAACCGGTCTAAGTTCTCAAGAAGCTGAATACAAATTAAAACAATTAGGCCCCAATATCATTAGACAAGCCAAACCAAAAAGATGGTATCATTACTTTTTTGAAAGTTTGTTTACACCTTTTAATTTAATTTTATTAGGAATTACTCTACTTTTGTGCTATACAGATGTTATCTTACCAGAAACACCTAGTTATGCCAATATTATTGTTATTGCTATTTTAGTTGCTGCTAGTACTTTATTAGACTTTGTTGAAATATATCGTTCTAATAAAGCAGCCGGTAAATTAAAAGAATTGGTTGCAACTACTTGTCATGTTTTAAGAGATGGTAAAGAATTGCAAATTCCTATAAAAGATGTAACTCTTGGTGATATCGTTATTCTTACTGCTGGTAGTATGATTCCAGCTGATTTAAGAATTATAGAAGCAACTGATTTATATGTTGGACAATCTTCTTTAACTGGAGAATCTGAGGCCGTAAAAAAATTAGTTGAAACAGAAGTAAATCCTGAAGATTTAGATAGTATCGCTGATTTAGACACTATTTGTTTTATGGGAACCACTGTCATTTCTGGTAGTGCAAAAGGAGTTGTTATTAAAACAGCCGATTCTACTTATTTTGGAAAAATTGCACATACAATAACCTCTGGTAAACCAAAAACAGCTTTCCAAAAAGGAATCGAAAGTATTAGTAAATTATTAATCCGTTTTATGCTAATTATCATTCCTGTTGTCTTTATCCTTAATTTCTCAAAGCATAGTATTGTAACAGCATTTACTTTTGCAGTAGCGATTTCTATTGCTATTACACCTTTACTACTTCC
Organism: uncultured Clostridia bacterium; assembly: GCA_944389225.1. Classification (GTDB taxonomy): domain Bacteria; phylum Bacillota; class Clostridia; order TANB77; family CAG-508; genus CAG-269. The sequence goes on from CALXLP010000006.1 coordinate 27,337, forward strand.
TGTTATTTTATCTTCTTGTTTATCAAAAGGTGCTGTCAAAATGTCTAAGAAAAAGACAATTGTAAAAAAACTAGATGCTATTCAAAATTTTGGTGCTATGAATATTTTATGTACAGATAAAACAGGAACATTAACAGAAGATAAGATTGTTCTAGAAAAATATTTAGATATAAAAGGTGATGAAGATCTTGGTGTTTTAAAATATGCTTATTTAAATGCAAGTCTTCAAACTGGTTTAAGAAGTAATATTGATGAAGCTGTTATTAATCGTGGTAAAGAATATAATATGCCAGAATTAACTAGTAAGTATATAAAAATAGATGAAATACCTTTTGATTTTTCTCGTAGACGTTTATCTATCGCCGTAAAAAATGAAGAAGGTAAAGATGAATTAATTACAAAAGGTGCCGTAGAAGAAATTTTAAATATTTCTACTTCTGTAGAATATAGAGGTGTGGTTTCCCCTCTAACTAAAGAAATTAAAGAAAATATACAAAGAATTAGTAAAAACTTAAATAAAGAAGGTTTAAGAGTCATTGCTGTTTGTAAAAAATATAGTAATGAACCTGGTTATGATTTTGAAGTAAAAGATGAAAAAAATATGATATTAATTGGCTTTATTGGTTTCTTAGATCCACCTAAGGAAAGTGCCAAAGAAGCTGTTGCAAGAATGAATAAAGCTGGCATTCGTGTTATTGTTTTAACGGGTGATAATGCAGAAGTTACAAAATGTATCTGTGATAAAGTAAATATCAAGTCTAAACATATCATCTTAGGAAGTGAATTAGATAAGTTATCTGATATAGCTGTTCAGAGATTAATTAAGAAAAATAACATTTTTGCCAAATTATCTCCTATCCAAAAAGCAAGAATTGTAAGGCTTTTGAAAGAGCAAGGAAATGTTGTAGGATATATGGGAGATGGAATTAATGATAGTCCTTCCCTAACCAATTCAGATGTTGGTATTTCAGTAGATACTGCTGTTGACATTGCAAAAGAATCAGCTGATATTATCTTACTAGAAAAAGATTTAAATGTTTTATTAGATGGTGTAACAGAAGGAAGAAAAACATTTGCAAACTTAATGAAATATATTAAGATGGCAACAAGCTTTAACTTTGGAGAAGTGTTATCTGTTATTGTAGCAAGTATTGCTTTACCATTTTTACCAGAAACACCTATCCAATTATTAGTAGAAGGTTTATTATATGATTTTGGACAAATGACACTTCCTTTTGATGATGTAGATGCAGAAATCGTTCGTAAACCTAAAAAATTAGATATCAAGAGTTTAAAACATTTTATGCTATTTATGGGACCAGTTAGTTCTGTTTTTGACTTAATTGTATTTGCTTCTTTATGGTTTATCTTTGGCGTTAGAGAAGCCGCGCTTTTCCAAACAATTTGGTTCTCTTATAGTATCGTTTCAAACTTAATTGGTATGCATATTATTAGAACTGCAAAAATACCTTTTATACAAAGTAATGCAAATAAAATGGTATATTTCTCTTCTATCTTGTTAATTTTAGTAGGACTTATCGTACCATTTACACCTTTAGGAAGTTTCATTGGATTAGTCCCAATGGCTGCCGAAGATATTGTGTTAATCTTTGTTGTAACCTTCCTATACTGTATTTTAGCTATGTTTGCGAAAAAGGTTTACATCAAAAAATATGGTGAATGGATTTAATGAAAATGTATCAAAATGGACAGAGCTTATTTCAAGTTCTGTCCATTTTTACTATTTTTGTCCATTTTGACACGTCACCAACGTCCATTTATTTTTACTCTTTATATCTATATTCTTCTATCACATTTCCATCAACATCTTTTATGACAATATCTTTTTCTTCTATCATTGCATAACTATGTGGTGTATTTTCTTTTGGTAATGAGATAGAACCTGGATTTACAAATAATTGATTATCATATTTTTTAATAAAACATGTATGGAAATGTCCGTAAAACATAATATCAAAATCTTCTGGTGGCAAATTATCTATATTGTATTTATGTCCATGTGTAAAAAACATATTTTTTCCATTAATTTTTTCTAATATATGTTCTTTTATATCAAATTCAGAAACCATTTGATCTACTTCTGCATCACAGTTTCCTCTTACAACTTCTAGTTTATCTTTTACACTATTTAATACTTTTGTTACTTTCATTGGATCATATCCATCTGTTAATGGATTTCTAGGTCCATGATAATATAAATCTCCTAATACAACTATTTTTTCTGGTTTTTCTTTTTTAATAATTTCTTTTAATTTGTCAGCATATACACCTGACCCATGAATATCTGATACAACCAATACTCTCATAAAACTCATTCCTTTCTTCCTTAGCTAGTTTTTGTATTTTTTAATTATGATATATTGTAAGATATATTATTATAAAATTCAACCCCTATATAGAAAAAAATGGCATCATTTTTTGATACCACTTCTTTCTATTCCATCAACTTTTTGATATCTTCATCTTGTTTTAACTTGTTTGATATAAAATGATATGCTTGCTTATTTTGTTTCACAGCAATTTCCGCCAACTCTTTATCATCAATCAATCGTTTACTAGCATATTTGATAATAATCCCCTTATTTTCTACTGCTGCTTTTACTACTTCTTTATCATCCCTTAATTCTTCTGATGCATAATATAATGCTTGCCCATAATGTTTACAACATTCTAACATAATCTCCTTGTCTCCTGCTAATTCCTCTGATGCATAACAAATGGTCCAAGGTGCTGTTTTAGTAGCTAATTGTAACACTTCTTTATCTCCTTTTAACCTTGTACTTGCAAATTCTAAGGCTTCTCCATCTTGTTTTAAAGCTTCCATAACCACTTCTTTGTCATCTTGTAATTCTTCTGATGCCAATTCTAGGTTTTTTCCACTTTCTTTTACTGCTTGTAGGATTATTTCTTTGTTATTACTATTTTTTTGTATTTCTTCTATTTCCATTTTATCAGTCCCTTTCTTCAATCATATACATTATATCACATTTCATTACTAATTCTATATAGATAAATCAATTATTTTAGAATATCTTATCATTAAAAGATTGTCCAAGAAAAAAAGCTTACATCTGAAATTGCGTGGAGCCTTAAACATGGCTCTTAATGCCTTTGAGAAAAAGAACTTCCGTTACTCATTTGTATTTTTGTATTGGCATTTAAAACAGCGTTTTTTAGGGTATTTTTATTAGCTGATGTTGCATCCCCAAATACATACGAAATGAAAATCGCACGAGATTTAATCGACTTCTGGTATTCATCGTATAAAAAATCTTCAGCACCATGAGTAATTTTTACTCTAATGGGCTTCAGTATTCGTACTGGAGCCCATTTAAATATTATATATACCTTTCTATATCATAAAAATTATTTTCTTCTGTTAACACAATGTCAAAGTTCTTTTTATACACTTCCAAATTTTCTGTAACATTCTTATTTAAAAACCCTATTTTTAAAGATTTATTTTCTGGATATTCTCCCATCATATGAATATCTTCAACTAAATCCCCAATCACAATTCTATATTCCTTTTCCTTTATTCTTTCTTCTACTTTTAAATCTCCTAATTTATCTATATTTTTATTTAATGTATGAATAATATTATCAGAAAATTTTATCATATCTCCATTTTCGTCAAACTTTATAAAATTACCAATAATTGTTATGTTGTTATAATAACAATTGTTTTCTTTTAAAAATTGTTCTATTACATTTCCAATACCTGCTGAAAAGATAATTACTGGTATTTGATTTTCATATAATTTAGAAAGAAAATCTTTTGCTCCTTCTCTTAATTTTAGATAACTATTACTAACGCAATTTTTTAGTTTTTTCCTTGTAAGATGATATGTATAATATAAATTCATAGAATTTGTATACCATTCTAACATATATTTTTCTTTTTCTTTCATATCTATCGTATAATCTAATTCTATTGGTCCATATTTTTCATAAAGCTTATTTAAATCATTAGCTATTTCCTGCCCCATTGCCTTTTTATTGGCACTAGTTGCCCAAGAGTCTTCACTATCACTTGATGTAATTGTCTTATCATAATCCATGAAAACACATATATTATCTTTATTCATTTTTTCTTTTAGTTCTCTTATTTTGGCTTCATTATTTAGATATATCATAAATTTTCTCCTTATAAATAATACTATTATAATAAATTAATCTGTTCTTCTGTTAAATTTGTTATTTTTTTTATTAATTCTATATCTAATCCTTCTTCTTTCATTTTTTTTGCTATTTTCTTTTTTTCTTCCGTCTTTCCTTCAGCTTTTCCTTCTTCCATTCCCTTTCTTCTTGCCTCATTTATTTCTGTATTATATGTTAATCTACTTCTTTCTCTGATTTCATATAACTCTCTTTCATATTCATCTGCACTCATTTGTGTTAATTGTTCTACTGCTTCTTTAATTTCTTCATTTTCATTTTTATATTCTTCCATCATTTTTTCATCGCCCCCAATTACATATAACCATTTTTCTAGCAAATCTGCCACTTTTGGTTTCTTTTTCTTAAACTTTGGTAATTCAATAATATAGTATTTTACCATGTCTGTTAAATATTCTTCCTCTTTTTCATATCCTATATTAACATATCTAATTTCTTCTGTTTTCTCATACTTTAACATGGCTAAACTTAAATATGCATTTCGTTTTACAACATTATCATTTATAATACATATAACAATTGTATCTTTTGCTTTTTTATATTCTTCTGATACTTTTATTTCTCCTGCTATTAATTTTGCATTATATACCACTAATCTTCTTTCTATGGCCGTTGTATTCCCCACTTGTAATTTAATATCTATCATTGTGTTATTATTTATTTCTGCTTTGATATCTAAGATACTTAATTTCTCCTCTATTGCTTCTTTAGGTATTTCTGGATTTTTTATTTCTATCTTTTGTATATCAATTTTTAATATTGCCTCTAATAAACTTTTTAGAATTTTTTCATTGCCACCTTTTCCAAATATCCTTTTAAATACATAATCATTTGATAATGGTAACATATTTACTTCTTTTATTTTATTTAAGTTGCTCATGTTTTTTTCTCCTTTCATTCTATCAAATTAATTTCTTTTATTCAATAAATCTATTTGAATTTATTAAATGCATTTAGAGCTTTTTGTTCATATTTTATTTATTTCTTTTTATACATGAAAAATTTATCTTTATCTTTTCTTCTCATAAACTCTATTTGTATTTATAGAAAATTTGGTTTTTTATAACATCATAATTAAGCTAAATGTCAAATTATTGATATACAAAATATTAAAACTTCTATAATGGATTTTTAAATGAAATATAAATCTAGATATAAAAATAATTTAAAATTAATTTTTAACACAGAATACATAAATGAACTTTTTAAAATGTTTGAATAAAATATTTTATTTTTATAAATATACTCGTTATTTAAGAGCAAACTATAAAATTTAACTTGAATATAAATATATTTTAATAAAGGCTTACAAATAAAAAATCTCTAATTGCATTTCCATTATTTTACAATACAATTAGAGATTTTTCAATATTTTATTTTCTTATTTTTCAAATGTTGGTAATCCATTAGCATCTAATTTCCAATTATATAGTGTTACTCCTTTATCTTTATAATCATTTTTATGTGCTTCTACATATGCATTTAATTTATCTATTATGCTTTTATCTCCTTTAGAAAATGCTATAGAATTTTCATTTGCTACCACGTTCTCATTTATTATAGTATCTAAATAATAACAACTATCTAAATTTACGGTTGCTCCTCCCCATACACAATAGAAATTATAACTACTTCCACTTGGTTTTGAGATTGTTCCTAAGCTGCATGTATTTATAATATTTCTAGTTCCAGTATTATATGCTCCTCCAATTATTCCACTTGTTCTGCTCTTTCCTATTATTTCCCCTAAATTATAACAATTTACTATAATCGTATTTCCATTAATATCATCAAAATTAATAATTCCTCCAACACTATCTCCTTGAAGATTTGCTAAATTACAACAATTTATGATTTCTACATTTCCCCATACTGAGCCGACAATTCCTCCTAAAGAACTACTACTGTTTATATTTCCAGAAATACATAAATTATACAATTTACTTCCAGAAGCTACTCCTGTTATTCCACCGCCTCCTTGACACTCATAATATACATTTACTAAACTTAAATTTTTTAAAGTAGCCGTATATATTGTGTTAAATAGTCCTCCTCCATTTTTTGTATTCTCATATAAATTCTGAATTTCATGATTTTGTCCATCAAATATTCCTGCAAACATTAAATTTCCTGAACCTGTATTTTCACTAATGGGTACAAATCCAACTCCATTTCTATCTGTTAATAATTCTCTTAAATTTTGTGTACTATTTTCGTCTATCACATATGCTTCTTCCTCTTCATCATAACGCCATCCAATAGATAAATCCGCGTATGATACTGTTGAATTAAAGTTTAAGTTCTTTGTTAGTATAAAATTTTTACCTGAAAATGTATTTCTTACCGCTTCTTTTATTTCTCCATTTTCTATATAATTCCCTTTTCCTCTTGATATATTAGACAGTACCACTAAATCTTCTATACATGAAATTTCATATGGTTTTTCTTCACTTCCATCCAATGTTTCTCCATTTTCTCCTATCGTAAAATCTCCTGGATTTTCATCTTTATTAATCGTATATTCTCCTTCTACATTTCCATCTTTGTCAACTATATAATATCGATTACTATCAATAAATATAACCTCAATTCCATCTCCTATATCTGTTGCTTCTGTTTTTCCTTCTCCTGTTTCTTTATCTAACTCACTTTGTAATTCATTTTCTTCTATATTTCCATATTTGTTATTTCCCATTGCTTGTACAGTTGCTTTCTCTACAATTTCTTTTTCATTGGCTATTTCTGTTTCTTCTTTTGCTCTACCTGCATTTCCAATAATTCCATTATCCCCTGTTATCGCACTTATGGTAATTCCTGCTAAGATTAATAACACGATAATAGTGATAACTAATGCCAATAATGTAATTCCTTCTTGATTTTTTATTTTACTTTTTTGTATATGTTTTTTCATTTTTTATACCTCTTTTCTACATTTTCTTTTGTTTTTAAACTATTTTTTATTTTCTTTTAGTTTCTTACTCTAAGAAATTGATAATATCTTTCTAACTATTGTTATTGATAGATTTATAGGTATAAACTATAGTAAAAAAGTCTTTCATTTTTTATAAAAATTTATCGTTAATTTAAAGAAAATTTTTATTGACATATCCTTACTTTATTGATATGATTTGTATACAAAAGGATTCTTAGAGTAAGAAACTCTAGGGATTTTTTTGTTTTATTATCAAAATTTTATATGATATATTGTAATTTTATTTTAATCTTGTTATAATGTGGTTACATAATATAGAAAGGAGATGATCATTATGTCTGATGCACAACTTCAAGCCATAAAAGATGTTATAAAAATGACACCTAGGTTAAATTTAGAATGTTTAACCTCTATCAAAGTTTTAATGGAAAAAGCAATTGATTCAGAGCTTTTAAGATTAGAACCAACTGTTCTTTTGGATAACATGGATATCACTGAAAAAGTAATGTATTTAGACTATTTGAACGAAAATCAAAAAACAAAAGAAAATGAAGAAGAAAACGCAATATCTTTTGAAGAAATCCTAAAAAGAGAGGGGTTGACATTTGATGACTTGAATCATATATGAATTAAATCAAAATAATCTTATTATTCTTATAACCAAAGCCTCTAATAGAGGTCAAATCTATAAATAATTATTTCTTATTTTTAGTTTTATTTTTCAAAATTTATATTAATATTTTATATGATTTTACATCTTATTCATTATATATGTAATTAATCTTAATTTTTATTTTTTATCCTTTTTATTTCCTTTTGATTTATATTTCTTAAAAAAACTCGTAGAACTTTATCTTTTTTCTTTGTTGTGCTATAATGCAAATATAAATTTTATAGAGATAGGAGCATGACAAATGAAAAACTTTTTTATTGTACTTGCAATGAAACTATTAAATATTGTACTAAAACTATTTGGAAAACATGGTGGTAATTTTTTAGGAAAAATCGCTTTTGATTGGAATCCAGAAATTTTTAAGTATTTTAAAGTGAACTGCCCTGTTATTGCTGTTACAGCAACAAACGGAAAAACTATGACCAATAATGCGATTGGATATGTTTTTCAAACTGCCGGAAAGAAAGTCATTAGTAACAAAGAAGGAAATAATATGGAAACTGGCATTCTTTCTACTTTATTAAAAACATGTAGCTTAACAGGAAAAATCAAAGCTGATTATTTGGTTTTTGAAGTAGATGAAGGATATGTACCAGTTGTATTTAAAGATTTTCGACTAGATACTTTAGTTATCTTAGATTTCTTTAGAGACCAATTAGATAGAAATGGTGAAGTAGAATCCTTAATTTTGAAAATCAATGATTTTCTAAAAACATATACTGGAAATTTAGTTTTAAATAATGATGATCCAAATGTTGCCAGATTAGGAATGGCAAATCCGAATAATGAAAACATCTATTATTTCCATGTTGATAGATATCCATATGCAACAGATAACATGAAAGAAGCTGGAGAAGGAAAATTTTGTCCATTTTGTAAGACACGTTTGGAATATGAATATTATCAATATTCTCATATTGGAAAGTTTACTTGTCCTAATTGTGGATATGGTGATAATGAAATTTATAAAGAAACAAAAAATATTAATTTAAATGATATGACTTTTGAAGTGGATGATATTTTGTATAAAATTAAATCAAATAGTATTTATATTATCTATAATTTTACAGCCGTTATTTCTTGTTGTTCTTTATATGATATTGATACCAAATATATACAAGAAGCTTTGTCTAATTTTGAATTGAATAATGGTAGATTAGAAAAATTAGTCATTAAAGACGCTCCTACGATTATAAACTTAGCTAAAAATCCAACTGGTGCCAATGTCAGTTTACGATTGTTAAATGAAGATGATGAAGAAAAAGAATTATTATTTGTTTTGAATGATAATAAAGCAGATGGATTTGATGTTTCTTGGATTTGGGATATTAATTTTGATAATTTAAATAATGTGAAAAGAATTGTAACTGCTGGAACAAGAGGTTATGACATTGCCATTAGAATAAAAACATCCGGATTTGATGCAAATAAAATAGAAGCATATTTAGACCTAGAACAAGCAGTAAAGGCTTTATATACCAACACAACAAAAAAATATGTTATTGCAAATTATACTTCTTTACAACCTACTAGAACAGAAATTTTAAAATTAAAATAAGGAGATCAATCATGAAAGAATTAAAAATACTATACCTATACCCTGATATGTTAGAATTATATGGTGACTATGGAAATATACAAGTATTAAAATATAGACTTGAAAAACGAGGATTTAACTGTATTGTTGATAGATACTCTATTGGTGATGAAAAACCAGATTTTAAAAGTTATGATATCATCTTTGCAGGTGGAGGAGCTGATAATGAACAAAGTATTTTATCTGAAGATTTGATAAAATACAAGGATGACATTAAAGAAGCTGAAAATGAAGGTGTATTCTTTTTATTAATTTGTGGTGCTTATCAATTATTTGGTAAATATTATAAAGGTGTTGAAGGAAATATCATTCCTGGTTTAGAAATATTTCCATATTATACAGAAGCTATCGCAGATAGAAAAAAGAGATGCATTGGAAATATTGTTCTTAATGTCAATTTAAATGGTAAAGATTCAAAAGTTATTGGATTTGAAAATCATGGTGGACAAACTTATGACATTCCTACACCTTTTGGAAAAGTTTTATTTGGAAATGGAAATAAATTTGGTGATACAGAAGAAGGGTTTTTTAAAGAAAATGTTATCGCTACTTATTTACATGGACCTCTTCTTTCCAAAAATCCAGAAGTCACAGATTATATTATAAAGCGTTGTTTAGATAGAAAATATCAGGAAGATATTACATTAGAACCTTTAAATGACGAATTTGAAAATTTATGTAGAAAACAATTATTAGATAGATTTTTAAATTAAAAAAGGGATTTTGGGGACGGACTCATTTTTCCCTTTTTATATATAATAAGAATCTTGCTATTTAAGACAATAAAATCCCGGGCGAAATCATCTGATACTACCAAACGATTTGCCCGGGATTTTTGTTTGGGTAAATGAACTTATTCCTTAGGAATCATCTCATATACTTTTGACGCTTGGATTTCTGTGCTTAATCTGTCAATTATCCTTTTTTCTGCATCTAGCATATAATACGCTCTGGCTTTTGAATTGCAATGTTCTTTCAATATTGCTTTTGTTAGCTCTCTTATAGCTTTAAGAGTAGCTGATATTTCATCATGTTCATCCTTAACAAGTTCTTTTTGTACAAACTCTTCATATGTGCTAGATGCCTTTAAGCTTTCTTTCATCCGATTCAAAAAATTATATGAATCTAAAAGCTCATTGCCAAGACCTTCTTGCTGCCTGATTGCTTCCGTAATAAAATCATCCAATACTAATTCTTCACCCATTTTGTTTTCCTCCTACTTATTATTAGTATTTCTTAATGTCACGAGTCTTTGCGTCTTAAATAAATATTAGGAATATTCTACAAATGACTCTGTAATATTATACTCTGTTTTTATTGATTTTTCAACCTTTCTTTCCTCTACCTGTATTTTCTCAGCAATTTTCAAAAAATGAATTTCTTTTGTTTTTATATAAATATAAAAGTAGTTACATTCATTTCATTGAAACATAACTACTTTTTATAACTATTTAAAACAATTTATAATTTAAACTCTACTGGTTTATGCTCTTTTAAACTTTCTTGAACATCTAATATTCTTTGATTTGAAGAACCTCTAAATCTAAGACTTAAATCCTTTTTATCTTCTTCAAACTTACCATCTACCATAACATCTATATATTTCAAAAGCTCTTTTGTTGTTTCATTATTAGGAGCCATTTTTCCGACAACATCTTTTTCAAAATCAAAGCCTGTATAACACCATATATTTTTGTTAGGAAATTTTTCTTTTACTTTTTTAACTAATGGTAATAATCCTTCTTGATTTTGTTTTTCTAAAGGCTCTCCTCCTAAAAGAGATAGTCCTGAAATATAGTCATGGTCTAAATAGTTAATTACTTGGTCTATTTGTTCATCTGTAAATTTATTACCATAATTAAAATCCCATGCACATTCATTAAAACAACCTTTACAATGATGATTACATCCACTGACAAATACGGATACTCTAACCCCTTCTCCGTTTGCTACATCTACTCTTTTTATATCTGCATAATTCATATTCTATCCCTCTTTTCTCCCTTTAGGTAAATTTTGGAACGTTTTGGCATATATCCCTAACGTTCCAAATTTCTTGTTCTACAAGTGTAATACTCTTTGTTTAATTTCTTTTGTTTTTCCTGCATTCCAGAAGTTTTCTCCTAGATATCCACAAGTTCTTCTAACAACCGTCATTTTTGAATGATCTTTATTTCCACAATTTGGGCATTCCCATTCGTTATCTTTATTCAAGATAATTTCTCCATCAAATCCACAAACATGGCAATAATCTGATTTTGTATTAAATTCAGCATATTGAATATTATCATAGATAAATTTAACCGCTGTTTCTAATGCATCAATATTCTTTTGCATATTTGGTATTTCAATATATGAAATAGCTCCACCTGAAGATATTTTTTGGAATTCACTTTCAAATGAAAGTTTAGCAAATGCATCAATTTTTTCTCTTACATCTACATGGTATGAATTTGTATAATATCCTTTATCTGTTACATCTTTGATTGTACCAAATTTTTCTTTATCAATTCTAGCAAATTTGTAACATAAGCTTTCTGCTGGTGTTCCATATAGTGCAAATCCAATATTTGTTTCTTTTTTCCATCTATCTACAGTTTCTCTTAAATGTTTCATAACTCTAATTGCAAAATCATGTCCTTCTGGAGTTGTATGTGATACACCTTTCATAACTTTTGTCATTTCATATATACCAATATATCCTAATGAAATTGTTGAATATCCACCATATAATAATTTGTCTATCTTTTCACCTTTTGCTAATCTTGCAATAGCACCATATTGCCAGTGAATTGGGCTGATATCAGAATGTGTTCCAAGTAATGCATAATGTCTACACATTAAAGCTTCTTTACATAGTTCTAGTCTCTCATCTAATAGTTTCCAGAATTTATCTTCATCACCATCTGCAACAATTGCAACTTGTGGTAAGTTAATACTTACAACACCTTGATTAAATCTTCCCTCAAATTTATAGTTTCCATTTTCATCTTTCCAAGGTGATAAGAAACTTCTACATCCCATTGGGCTAAATACATTACCTTCATAGTTTTCTCTCATTTTCTTAGCTGAGATATAATCTGGGTACATTCTCTTTGCTGAACATTTAACAGCTAGTTTTGTTAAATAATCATATTCTCCACCTTTTAGGCAGTTACATTCATCTAATACATATACTAGTTTTGGGAATGCTGGTGTTACATATACGCCTGCTTCATTTTTTATACCTTGATATCTTTGTCTTAGTACTTCTTCAATAATCATTGCATTTTCTTTAATGTATGGATCTCCCTCTTCTAGATGTAAGAATAAAGTTACAAAAGGAGATTGTCCATTCGTTGTCATTAATGTATTGATTTGATATTGAATTGTTTGTACACCTGCTTTTAATTCTGCTTTTAATCTATCTTGTACTAAATCTTCTATTATTTTATCAGATAATTTTCCTTTATATTTTTTCTCTATTTCTGATTTAAATTTATTATAGCTCTTTCTTAAATATTTTCCTAAATGTTTTAAGTCTACTGATTGTCCACCATATTGGTTACTTGCAACTGCTGCAATAATTTGTGTTGTAACTGTACATGCTACTTGGAAACTCTTTGGACTTTCTATCATTTTTCCGTTCATAACTGTTCCATTATCTAACATATCTGCTATGTTAATTAAACAACAGTTGAAAATTGGTTGTACAAAGTAATCCGCATCGTGGAAATGTAAAACTCCGTCAGCATCTGCTTTTGCAATCTTTTCTGGTAATAATAATCTTCTTGTTAAGTCTCTTGATACTTCACCTGCAATATAATCTCTTTGTGTTGAAGCAAGTAAAGTATTCTTATTTGAGTTTTCTTCTGCTAGTTCTTTATTTTCATTTCTGATTAATCCTAATATAGTTTCATCAGTTGTATTTTGTTTTCTTACCAAAGCTCTTGTATATCTATATACAATATATTTTTTAGCTAATTCATATTTTTCAATTTCCATTAATTTTTCTTCGATGATATCTTGGATATCTTCAACTAACATTCTCTTTTTATTTAATTCTTCTATATATTGAATAATACCTTTTATATCTTCCTTATTTGCTCTTTCTTTTGGTTTTACCTCCTGATTTGCTTTTTCGATTGCTGTTTGAATCTTTGCTCTATCATAGTCTACAGCTCTTCCATCCCTTTTAATAACTTTCATTTCACATTTCCTCCTTCGATTAGTATGTTTACATTATACCTCTAGAATTTTTATTTTCCGTTGCAAAAGCAACACATTATGAAAAAAAACTTTTTCCAGTTCTTAATCTCTTTCACCTCTAAGCATTTTTCTTTTATTACAAATATGTTACAAAAATATTACAAAATTATTTTTACTGTTTTGTTGCTTTTGCAACTTTTTTAATATATAATGCTTATGTAATTTTAAAGGAGGAAAAAGCGTGAATACCAACTTTGACATAGAAAACTTTATTCTTGACTTTTCAAATTCTTGTCAAAAAAAGCAAAAAAAAGTCTTTAGCAAAAATGAAGTTGTTACAACTTATATAAAAAACAGAAATCAATTATGTATATTACTAGATGGAAATGCCGATTTGGTACGTTATGACTTAAATGGTAATCGAACAATTGTAGAACATTTTTCAAAAAATGCTCTTTTTGGTGAAGTATTTTATACGATTACGACCAATAACGAATTGTTAGTTGAAGCAAAATCAAATTGTACGGTTCTTTTCTATAGCTATGATGACATTTTTCATAAATGTAGAAACAATTGTAAATTTCACCAAACCTTATCTGAAAATTTACCACAATTGATTTTAAATAAAGTAACAGATTTAAATATGAGAATTGAATTATTAACCAAAAGATCTACTAGAGATAAATTACTTGGCTATTTTTCTTTACTCTCTACTAGAAAACTAAGTACTTCTTTTGAACTACCATTTTCTCTTACTGATTTAGCAGATTACTTAAGTGTTGATAGAAGTGCTATGATGAGAGAACTAAAACTATTAAAAGAAGATGGCTTTATTGAAAAAAACGGAAATCGAATTACTTTGTTATATAAATAGGGACATTAGGGACGTGCCAAATCGGACTATTTTGGTCCAAAAGGGACAGGCCTACAAACTAATAATATATAATTAAACATTAAAACACCATATATTAATAAATTTATGAAATGACGAATGTGAATGAAATCATATTAGAAAATTTTAAGGTATCTAATAGGAAAATCTCAAATTTTATTTTGAGAGGTGCCTGTTAGATACCTTTAGATTTTCTTTATGATGTAATGTTAGCCGAGAAATTTCATAAATTTATTAATATATGGTGTTTGGGTAAACAATTTTTCTAAATTATTTGTAATTTTTTAATAGGCCTGTCCCTTTTGGACCAAAATAGTCCGATTTGGCACGTCCCTAATGTTCACTTTTTTGAATATAATTCCATGAATCTAAACACATATCTTCTAGTGTTTTTTCTGCTGTCCATCCTAATTCTTCTTTTGCTTTTTGAGGGTCTGCATAACAAGTTGCTATATCTCCTTCTCTTCTTGCTGTAATTTTATATGGTACTTTTTTTCCTGTTGCTTTTTCAAATGCTTTTACCATATCTAATACACTATATCCTTTTCCTGTTCCTAAATTATAGATATATAATCCTTCTTTTTCTTTCTCTATTTTTTCTAATGCTTTTACATGTCCTTTTGCTAAATCTACAACATGAATATAATCTCTAACCCCTGTTCCATCTGGTGTATCATAATCATTTCCAAATACAGATAGTTCTGGTAAAGTTCCTGCTGCAACACGTACAATATATGGCATTAAGTTATTTGGAATTCCTTGTGGTTCTTCTCCAATTAGTCCGCTTTCATGTGCTCCTACTGGATTGAAATATCTTAATATACATATATTCCATGTATTATCTGAATGATAGATATCTTTTAAAATTTGTTCAATAAATAATTTACTTGTACCATATGGATTTGTTGTTCCTCCAGTTTTACATTCTTCTGTTATTGGTATTATTTCTGGATCTCCATATACAGTTGCTGATGAACTAAATATAAATGTTTTACAATTATATTTTCTCATCGTATCTAATACAACTAATGCTCCTGAAATATTATTTGTATAATATTCAATTGGTTTTTGAACAGATTCTCCTACAGCTTTAAATCCTGCAAAATTGATAACTGCTTCTATGTCATTTTCTTCAAAAACTTTTTCTAGTTTTTCTCTATCCATGTAATTCATTTCATAAAATTTAAAATCTTTTCCTGTTATTTTCTTAATTGCATCTAATACACTTGGTTTGCTATTAGAAAAATCATCTATAATAACAATTTCTTTTCCTGCATTTAATAATTCTACTGCTGTATGACTTCCAATAAATCCAGCTCCTCCTGGTAATAATATTGCCATAAAATCATTCCTTTCTTTTTTTATTATGCCTATATTATATTACTAGTTTCAAAAAAGTACAAGTCTATATTTTAAAATATTAATTTAAAATATCTGAATATCTAATTTTAAAAATTTGTTATGAATTTTTATTTCTTTACCCTTTTAACTACATACTCTCTGCTCTTTACAAATTTATGTAAATCTGATATAATATTGAAGGATTAAGCAAAATTGCTTGATGCAGAAAATCCATCACCTCTTTTGGTGATTTCAATATAGATGTAACATTTAAAAAACACAGGGAGAAAAAAAATGGAAAAAAAAAGAGAAAAAATTTCTTTAGACACTTTTTGTAAGGTAGTAGGTGCCATTGTAATAATCATTGGTATCTTATCAGTAGTAATAGTGATTGCCGAGCTCTTCGCCCCTCCGGCTACAAGAGTACGGGATTCAGCATTTATAGAGGAAACTCTTGAAATGGCTGATGACAATACCCATTCAGAGGAAAAGGCCATGCTTGCTGATTTTGTTAAAAATCAGTATGATTGTGCCCCAGAAAAAGTGGTGTTTTATGTCCATGCACCACATGATGCAATGGACTTTGATGTCGAAATCTATTATAAAGATTCCGGCACATGGTTCCATTGCTTAGTAAATGGGTCATCGCCAAAATTCTCTAAGGAGCTGTACAATCGGCTTTCCTACTTAGCAACTCAGTAAACTCATCCCATCTCCAACTGCAATGCAGAAGGAGATGGGTTTTTCCTATTATATGAAAGATTTAACTTTTATCTCAGTGACATATAAAATTTTTCGTATACAACAACTATTAAAAAATGAATCTAACTTATTAACCATTTCTCTAATAAGTTAGATTCATTTTCCTTACTTAAAGTTCACTAATTTCCATTCCGTCTTTTGTATCTTTTACTTCATATCCTTTTTCCTTGATTAAATCTCTTAATCTATCTGACTCTGCCCAATTTTTTTCTTGTCTTGCCTGTTTTCTTTCTTCTACAAGTTGTAAGACATCTTCTGGAATTTCTATTTCCTTATTTGTTTCTTCTTTATCAATGTTAATTCCTAATACTGTGTCAAATTTTAATAATAATTCTGCAATCTCTGGTGCTTTTTTAGGATATTTGATTACTTCCCATACAAAACTCATAGCCAAAGGCATATTCATATCATCATTAATGGCTTTATGGAATTCATTTTCTAATCTTTCTAATTCTTTTTTATCTTCTTCAGTTAAAGTATCTGTTCCATTTTTATTTGCTTGATAACCATTTCTTAATCTTTCTAATGATTTTGAAGATGCTTCTATTCCTTCCCATGTAAAGTTTAATTTATTTCTATAACTAGATGTATAGCATAATAATTTATATACCAATGGGTCATATCCTTTTTCTTTAATATCTTTTAATAAATAAACATTTCCTAAGCTTTTTGACATTTTTCCACCATTGATTAATAAATATTCTCCATGTATCCAATAGTTAGCTGGTATTTTTCCACATACACCTTTACTTTGTGCAATTTCATTTTCATGATGTGTCGGTATTAAATCAATTCCTCCTGTATGAATATCAAATTGTTCTCCTAAATGTTTTCTTGACATAGCAGAACATTCAATATGCCATCCTGGATAACTTGGTCCCCATGGGCTATCCCATTTCATCAAGTGATTTTCTGGAGCCTTTATCCATAATGCAAAATCATATGGATTTTTCTTTTCAGGATCCACATCTACTCTTGCTCCTGCTTTTTGCTCTTCTACATTTACATTGGATAAAACTGGATATTTGTCTAATTTTGAAACATCAAAATAGATAGCAGTTGATGTTTCATATGCATATCCTTTTTCTACAAGTTCTTCCACATATTCTAGCATTTCTGGAATATAATCTGTTGCTTTACAAATAATTTCAGGTATTTCAATATTTAAATCTTTTAAGTCGTCAAAAAATAACTTGGTATAATGT
Organism: uncultured Clostridia bacterium; assembly: GCA_944389225.1. Taxonomy (GTDB): domain Bacteria; phylum Bacillota; class Clostridia; order TANB77; family CAG-508; genus CAG-269. Next base: position 45,127 of record CALXLP010000006.1, read on the forward strand.
TCCGCTATTTCTAATGGCGTTTTATGTTCTTCTCTAGCTGATTTAATCATCTTGTCTTCTCCTTCATCTCCATCAGAAACCAAATGTCCTACATCTGTTATATTCATAACATGCTTAATTTTATATCCATTATATTTTAACATTCTTCTTAAAACATCTTGAAATATATTTGTCCTCATATTTCCAATTGTTGCATCTTTATATACAGTTGGTCCACATGAATATATTCTTACTTCCTTTTCATTGATTGGTTTAAATAAGTCTTTTTCTTTTGTTAAAGTATTATATAGATATATATCCATTATTTCATCATCCCTTTCTTGTAGAATATGTATTATCTAAATTCAAATTTATCATTATGTATTTTGTTTTAAATTGAGATGTGAAAAAATTCACATCTCAATTTTATCTTTGTGCTTTCTAATTACTCCACTACGTTTTCTGTTGGTGGTACTGTATTTCCTCCATCTCCTGTATCACCGCCATCACTTGGAGGGTTTCCTCCTCCACTTGGTGGGTCTATTGTGTTTCCTGTTCCGCTTGATGTATTTCCACCACCTGTTGAGTTTGTTGTATTTGTCGTATTTGTAGTTGGTTCCGTTGGTTTAGGTTCTTCTTCTTTTGGTTCTGTATGTAATGTACAGGTTCCATTAATTCTAGTTCCTGATGAACTTGATCCATTAACTGGTGTCCATAATCCCAATTGTTCTTTTGGTAAAACTGCACCATAATAATTTTGTCTAACTTCACAGTATTGTGAACAATATTCTGTTGCTACTAAACCTGATTCAGAACAAATTGTTTGACTTCCATGTCCTTCACATTGTTCTGGTAGATTGTCTTGTGTAAAGATTTCTGTATATGTATTTGTACATCCTGTTGTTGCTAGACAACCTGTTGTTCTACATACAGTTTCTTCCACAATTCCACTTGGTCTTGTAAACGTTGCATTTGCTAAATCTTTATGAATTGCTGTCATTACACTATCCCAAATAACACCTGCTGGGTTATTTCCTGAATAAACAACTGTTTCTGGTTGGTCATATCCATACCAACATGCTGCTGCATAATATGGTGTAAATCCACAAAGCCATCTATCATAATCATCATCTGTTGTTCCTGTTTTGGCTGCTACGTCCATTCCACTAATTGCACAATAAGTCGCTGTACCAACAGAAGATTTAACGGTTTCTTGTAAAATAGACTTAACAATATAGGCATTTTGTTCTGATATCACTCTAGTTTGTTCTTGCTTTGGTGTTAATACTGTATTACCACTAGAATCAACTACTTTTGTATAGAATGTTGGCGTAATATATACACCATCATTTGCAATAGATGCATACGCTCCTGCCATTTCTAGTGGTGTTGCACCATTGGTTGTTCCTCCTAAAGCTAAAGATAAATCCGCATCTTCATCTGCATTAATATGACTAAGTCCCATTTTATTTAAATACTCTATAGATTTACTTGGTGATAATTCTCTCATAATTTTTACTGCTGGAACATTTAAAGATTTAGCAATAAAATATCTGATATTTACTGACTCATTACTATATTTTCCATTTTGATTTTTTGGAATATATTTTCCTCCGAAATCTGTTTCTTGATCCATATACGCTGTTGCTGCTGTTATAACTTTTTCTTGTAATCCTGGTGCAATAACAGCTATTGGTTTAATAGAAGATCCTGTTTGTCTAACACTTTGTGTTGCTCTATTTAATCCTCTACTTTCTGTTTTTTCTCCTAAGCCTCCAACTGTTCCTACTACATTTCCAGTTTTATAGTCAATCACTACCATTGCTGCTTGAGAATGATCATTTAATTTTGCTCCAGTTTCTTTATTGGTAGCTCTTCCTGCAACAATATATCTATCTTTTGCAAATTCTTCTTCCATTTGTGTTTGAATATTGGTATCTACTGTTGAATAAATGGTAAGTCCACTACTATATACATAGTTTTCTGCTAACTGTTGAGACCATCCTTTTTCTTCCATAACTTGATCAATGACTTGATCTAATACAGCTTCTGTATGATATGAATATGAAGATGTGGTTGCAATTGCTCCTTTTTGGAAGTTCAATCCTGCATCTACTTCTGCAATTGCTGCATCATATTCTTCTTGACTATTAATATATCCTAATTCATTCATTTTATTTAAAGCTACTTTTGTTTGATTTTTAATTAATTCTGTATTATCCTTTGTTTCATCAAATGGATTATATCTACTTGGAGAACTATTAATTCCTGCCATATATGCACATTCTGCTAATGTTAAATCTTTTGCACTTTTATTGAAATAATATTCTGCACCTAATTCAACGCCATGTAAATTTCCTTCTCCACCAACATATAATATGTTTAAATATAGCTCTAAAATTTGATCTTTAGATATCATTCTTTCTACCTGATATGCTTTTGCCCATTCTCTTACTTTTCTCATAATACCTGCTATACCAGATCTTTCATCATCTTGTGTTAAATTTTTTACCAATTGTTGTGTAATGGTACTTCCTCCATAAGAACTATTTCCTAATAAAGTTTGTAATATAGCTCCTGCTGTTCTTTTTAAATCCACACCATTATGTTGATAAAATCTTTCATCTTCCATGGCCACATACGCTTTTGGCAAATAATCTGCCATATCTTCCAATGAAATAATTTTTCTTTTTTCATCTCCACTTAGTTCAGCAACAACTGCTCCATTTTGATCTACGATAACAGAGTTCGCTGCACCAATGGTTAATTCTTCCTTGGTAATTTCAAAGTCATCACCAAACAGTCCAAAAAATACACCAGCTACAACACCTGCTCCAATGACACATAATAATAAGAATATTAATATAAAGATTCTAATTGCCATCATTAATTTTGGATGTCTTGCTGAAAATTTTCCTTCTTTATTTTTTGATTTTTTTCCTTTACCTTTTCTATTGGTATTTTGTGTTGGTACTCTTTTGGTTGCTCTCATATCTCTTTTGTTTGTTGTATTGGGTCTTCTTCTTTTTTTTGCACTTCTCATATTATATTTTCTCGTTTTATCTTCATCACTACTTCTTCTATTACTACTTGGCATATGTTTACCTCCTTGCCAGTTTGTACAAATTTCGTTTTATATTTTTGTTTTCATTACTTATTTAAGTTATAGAAAATCGATATCTACATTATATTATATTTTATAAAAAAAGGAAAGTATTTGCTAAAATTTTTAAGATTTTCACAAATGTCTCATAATTTCTTCAAATTATGAATATAAAATATGTTATTTTCAATATATAAAGATTATATTTTTGTTTTTATTCCTTTTAAATATTGAATAGTTACATTGTCTCTTTTTATCCTTCTCAAAGTTTCTTCTATTGGCTGATTTTTATATTGTGTTGCTTCATAAACATCTTTTGCTTCAAACTGTTCTAAATGTGGATTTGTTTTCCAATCAATCTCATAATCATTAATATTTAATCCATTAAATCTTTTATTTTTTATCTTCACATTCCCTTTAAAGTTAATAATTGTGGCTGTACTATTGATTGTATATCGATTTATCAGTTCTGTCGGGAAATCTAAATTTAATATAATATTCGTTTTTGATAAAATTTTTCTTTTGTTATTTCCTACATTAATAAAAATTCCTTGTTCTTCTGAAATTTTTTCTTCGATATTTTTAAAACGATCAATATGATTGGTAACAATTTTCACATATTTATATTTCATAACTAATTTTTCAATTGCATAAATTGCTAATTCTGAAATGTCATTTACTAAAACTCCGATTTTTATTTCCTCTTCTTTTATTTTTAACTTTTTTATGACATATTCTAAAACATCAAATAATAGCATTTGAAACAGCCATCTTCCATTGACAATTTCGTAGTTATATGAATATAAATAATTAACATAGTTTTCTTGTTGTTTTACTTGTTTGCTTAGTACCAACTTCTTACTATTGGTTTTATCCAAAATAGTCTTTGTTTTGATAGCTAATTTATATGCTGTTTTTTCGTCTAAACTTGTCTTCGTAATTGGTAACATAATCATATCATTTTCTAATTTTACAATATGTAACCATTCTGCAATTTTACTAGGCTTGTCAGTTTCTTTTATATAATACATAAAATCACCTCATATACTTTTCTCTTTTTAAGTATATTAAGGTGATTTTGTTTATAGAACAATAGTGGGCTTTTTTGAACATTTTATCTGTTTATAACCTTTTAAAGTCCGCGTCATTGTTCGGCGCCAAATTTTACATTAGTAAAATTTGTGTGCAATCGTTAGAGCGAATCGACATTCTTGTATAGGAAAAACTCGAGTTTTTCCTATGCAAGAACAATGTCTCTTTTCAATAGTTTATCTTTTACCACACCAATTCCTATAAATTGTTGATTACTATATATTTTATAAATTCCATCTTTTAAATTAAAACTTAGTTTTACACCATTTAAGAATAGTTGTAATTTCTTTTCATTTAAGTCTATATTTTTTAAATCTTTAAATAAATTTTCAACTGTTATAATATGTTCTTCGACATTTTCTTCATTTAAATCTTCTAGTGGAATAGATTGATCAATAGTAAAAGTTCCTACTCTTGTTCTTTGTAATTCTTTCATATATCCTATTGTTCCCATTTTTTCTGCAATATCTTCACATAGACTTCTAATATATGTTCCTTTTGAGCAACTCACTTCAAATTGAAATTCAAGATTTGCTTTATCTATTTTTAATAATTGTATATCATATATCGTTATTTTTCTTGGCTGAATTTCTACTTGTTGTCCTTTTCTTGCATATTCATATAGCTTTTTTCCATTTACTTTAATAGCAGAATAGATAGGTGGTATTTGTTCTTGTTCTCCTAGAAAACTTTCTAAAACTATTTTTACATTGTTTTCATCTAAAATTTTCTCATCTACAACCTCTTGTTGTAAAATATCGCCTTCTTCATCTCCTGTACTTTTCTTTATTCCTAGTTTTAAAACCACTGTATATGTTTTATCATGATTCATTAAATACTTAGAACACAATGTTCCTTTTCCAATCAACAATGGTAATACTCCTATTGCTAATGGATCTAATGTTCCAGTATGTCCTACTTTTTCTCCTGTTATTTTTTTTACTTTTGCTACAATATCATGTGATGTATATCCTTTTGATTTATTAATAATTACTATTCCATTCATATTTGACCTCTTTTTACATAGTTAACTCTTTATTTATGATATGCTTTAAAGTTCACTTTTTCATTATATATGCAAAAAGAAGATAAGTCAAACCTATCCTCTTCTTAGATTACCTTTTTTATTTCTTTTACTAACTTTTCTTTTACTTGTTCAACAGTTCCTGCTACAGTTGCACCTGCTGCTCTTGGGTGTCCTCCACCTCCGAAAATATAGCAAATATCAGAAACATTAATATTTGAACCATTTCCTGTTCTCATAGAAACTTTATATACATTTTCTTCTTTTTCACGTATAAATACAGAAACCTTAACCCCTTCTATGCTTCTTGCATTTTCAACAATTCCTTCATGGTCTCCTGGCTCTGCATGTACATCTTCCTCATCTTGTTTATTAATATATGTAAATGCAATTTTGTCATCTTCTAAAAGTTCTAATCGATTCATTGCTCTTCTTAATAATTCAAAGTTAGATTTTCTTCTAGTTTCTAATACTCTTTGATAAATATCAGATATGTTTACACCTTTTCTTAGTAATTCTGCTGTAAATTCAAATGTTTCTGCTGTAACGCTAGAATATTTAAATCCACCTGTATCTGTAATAATTCCTGTCACAATACAACTTCCAATTTCTGCATCAATGTTAATATCAAAATATTCAAACATACCTGCTAAAATTTCACAACAAGCAGGAGATACTGGATTTACAAAATTCAAATCCCCATACATCATATTAGAACTATGATGATCAATGACAATTGTTTTTTTCGCTTTTTCAAAATATTCTCTTCCAACTAGTCTTTTTAAATCTGCACAATCCAATGAAATTGCTAAATCATATGTTTCTACATCTGAAGTTGTTTTTACATCATTGGCTCCTGGTAAAAAATCAAATGTTCTTGGAAATTCTCTTACAATCACATCTACTTTTTTTCCCATTTGCTTTAAAGCCAAATTCATGGATAGCACACTTCCAATAGCATCTCCATCTGGTGATTCATGTGCCATTACCACAATGTTTTCTGCTTGTTTCATTTCTACTAAAATATCATCTAATGTCATTTTTTTATTCCCTTTCTTCTAATGACAGGGGACACACCTTACCCTTTTGGTCATTTCCACTTTAGCTAAGGAATGTCCCCTCCCCTCATAATTTACTGTTAGCCTTTGCTAAAGGCTCCCTCTCTTTTTACTCTTGCTCTTCTTTTTTAGGCATGATTTCTTTTAGAATAGAATCAATTTTTGCTCCATATTCAATAGAATCATCTAATTCAAAGATTAATTCTGGTGTATTTCTTAAATTTACTCTTTTTGCTAATTCACTTCTAATATATCCTGATGATTTTTTTAGTCCTGCCAATGTATCTTTTATATTTTTTGAATTTAAAATACTAACATACACTTTGGCAAATTTCAAGTCATTGGTTACTTTTACTTTTGTAACACTAATCATTCCTGTTACATTTGGATTTTTTAATTCATATCCAATAATTTGACTAAGTTCTTTTTTATATTCTTCATCAATTCTCCCTAATCTTGGGTTGTTTTTTCCTTGCATATATACTCTCCTTTGTTTTAGAAAAAAGGGATTTTCTCCCTTCTTCCCAAATTATCTTTTTATTTCTTCCATAACATAAACCTCAATGATGTCTCCTTCTTTGATGTCATTATAGTTTTCAATTTGCATTCCGCATTCAAAACCTTTTGTTACTTCTTTTACATCATCTTTAAATCTCTTCAAAGTTGCTAAATGTCCGTCATGGATAACAATATTATCACGAATAACTCTTACGCCTGCATTTCTCTCTACTTTTCCATTTAATACATAAGCACCTGCAACAGTTCCTACATTTGAAATTTTGAAGATTTGTCTTACTTCTACATTTCCGATTACTTTTTCTTCATATTTTGGTGCTAGCATTCCTTTCATAGCTGCTTCTACATCTTCAATTACTTGATAAATAACAGAATATTGTTTGATTTCTACTTCTTCTTTTTCTGCCATTTCTTTTGCTGTATGGTCAGGTCTTACATTAAATGCAATGATAATTGCATTTGATACTTTTGCAAGTGTGACATCTGATTGGTTAACTGCTCCTGCTGCACTATGGATAACTTTTACTCTAACTTCTTCATTTTGTAATTTTTCTAATGATTGTTTTACCGCTTCCACAGAACCTTGTACATCTGCTTTTACAATTAAGTTTAATACTTTTAGTTTTCCTTCTTCCATTTGGCTAAATAGATTATCTAAAGTTACTTTTGTCGCACTATTAATTGCTTTTTCTCTTGCTTGACGTTTTCTTCTTTCTATTAAATGTTTTGCCATTTTTTCATTTTTAACTTCATAGAAAGTATCTCCAGCTTCTGGTACATCTGTTAATCCCATGATTTCAACCGGTGTTGAAGGACCTGCTGATTTTACTTTTTTACCTTTATCATTTACCATGGCTCTAATTCTTCCGATTGATGAACCAACCACAATGGTATCTCCAACATCTAATGTACCTCTTTGTACTAGCATTGTTGCAATCGCACCTTTTGACTTGTCTAGTCTAGCTTCTATAACTGCTCCTTTTGCTTGTTTATGTGGATTTGCTTTTAATTCTAATACATCTGCTTCTAATAATACCATTTCTAATAATTGGTCTATATTTTGATGTTTCTTAGCAGAGATTGGAACATAAATTGTATCTCCACCCCATTCTTCTGGTACCAATTCATATGCCATTAATTCTTGTTTTACTTTATCAATATTGGCATCTGGTAAATCAATTTTGTTAATCGCAACAATAATTGGAATTCCTGCTGATTTTGCATGGTTGATGGCTTCAACTGTTTGAGGCATAACACCATCATTTGCAGCAACTACTAAGATAGCAATATCTGTAATTTGTGCACCTCTCGCACGCATTGCTGTAAATGCTTCATGTCCTGGTGTATCTAAGAAAGTGATTTCTCTATCATTAATTTTTACCATGTATGCACCAATTGCTTGTGTAATTCCTCCTGCTTCTCCTTCAATCACATTTGTTTTTCTGATGGCATCTAAAAGAGATGTTTTACCATGGTCTACATGTCCCATAACAACAACAACTGGTGGTCTTGGTACTAAATCTTCTTCTCTATCTTCAGATTCGTCAAATAAGATATCTTCTTCTGTCACAGTTTCTTTCTTTGTTGCTGTAATACCAAATTCTTGAGCAATTAAATATGCTGTATCAAAATCGATTTCTTGATTGATGGTAGCCATAACACCAAATCCTAATAATTTTTTAATAACTTCTGCTGTTGTTTTTTTCATTTCTGCAGCTAAATCTTTTACAGTAATGGTTTCTGGAATTTCTATATCTGTTAATTTAAAGATTTTTTGTTTTGTTCTTTCTTCTTGATTTTGGTTTTTCTTTTTCTTTCCTCTTCTTCCTCTTTCTGTTGTTAAATCATAATAATCTAACATACCACCATCTTGATCATCAAACATATTTGATAATTGATTTGCTGTTTTTAATGTTTTTAGTTTTCCTTCATCAAAGTTACCATTGTTAGAATTTCTTCTATTTTTTGACTTTTTATTGTTTTTATTTTCATCAAATCGATTATTATTTTTTTGTTTATCAATATTTTTATTATATTCTCTTACATTTTCTTTTTCTACAACTTCTGTTGCCATAATATTTTTAATATTTTTCTCAATACCTTTTTCATCTAATGGTCTTTTTCCATATCGATCATTATTGGCATTTCGATTATTAAATTTATTATTTCTATTATTGAAGTTATTATTGTTATTATTGTTGAAATTATTTCTTCTTTGATTATTATAATTATTATTGTTTCTATTTTGATAATGATTATTCATATTATTGTTATTTACTCTTACATTTCTTGTCTCTGTTTTCATACCTTTATTTTCTTCAACCTTTTCTGGAACTTTGTTAGATTTTTCTTCTTGAACAGTTTTTACTTCTGGTTTTGTCTTTACTTCCTCTTTAACAACTGTTTCACTTTTTACTTCTGTTTTTTCTTCTTTTTTTACTTCTTCCTTCTTTGGTTCTTGTTTATTCAATCCAAACAATTCACTAACTGTCATTGGTTTATTTGGTTTATTTCTATAAACAATGTTATAATCTTTATTTGCTTTTCTCTCAACAAAACCAATATTGCTATTTCTTTTTTCTTCTTTTTTTACTACTTCTTTATTTTTTTCAGATTCATCCTGTGCAATAATGACTTCTCTTCTGATAATAACAGGTGTTTCTTTTTTATTCTCTTTCTTAGCTTCTTTTTTTGTTTCTTTGCTTTCTGCATTTTTCTTTGTTCCTGTTATTTTCTTCATAATTGCTTCTTCTATTCTTTTGGCTTCATCTTCTTCTACACCACTTAAATGACTTTTGGCTTCAATATTTAATTTGTTAGCAATATCTAATACCTCTTTACTTGTTAAATTTAATTTTTTTGCTATTTCATGTATTTTTATCTTACCCAAGAGCTTCACCCCCATTGTTTATTTTTTCTATTTCTTTAGATAAATTTATATCTTGTATACCAAGTATTGCTTTATTTTTCTTTCCTATTGCTTTACTTAATGTTTCTATATCTGCTATTTGTATAATTGGTATATGAAATTGTTCACATATTTTTTTAAATTTATCTTTTGTTCTGTCTGATGAATCCTCTGCTAGAATCACTAACTTTACCAATCTCTTTTTTATACTATTTTCTACGCTATCTGCGCCAAAAGATATTTTTCCGTGCTTTTGCAGATAATCCAATTAAACCTAATATTTTCTTATTTACCAAGAATGACACCTCTTAAACTTTCATAAATTTCATCTGATATATTTATATCTAACACTCTTTCTAATCTTTTTGACTTGATTACTTTTTCTAGGCATTTTATATTATCACAAATATATGCCCCTCTGCCTTCCATCTTACCTGTTCTGTCTACATGTATCTCATTTTCTTTATTTTTCACAATTCTGATTAATTGATTTTTATCTTTTTTTTCATTACATCCCATACAAGTTCTTTGTGGTATCTTTTTCACATAAAAACCCCCTTTTATTGTATGTTCCTGAATTCTATTTATTCTTCATTTTCTGCTTCTTGTTGATTTTCTTCTGTTGGTTCTTCATTTTGTGTTTCAGCTTCTTCTTGTGCTTTCATTAACATTTCTCTAAATTGTGTTTCTGATTTAATATCAATTTTCCAATTTGTTAATTTAGCAGCTAATCTTGCATTTTGTCCTGATTTTCCAATAGCAAGTGATAATTGGTCATCTGGAACAATAACTTGTGCAAATTTTTCATCTTCTTTTATATCAACTGCTAATATTTGTGCTGGTAGTAATGCTGAAGATATATAAATTGATGGATCTTCATTCCATTCAATAACATCTATTTTTTCACCATTTAATTCATTGATAACATTTTGGATTCTAACACCTTTTTGTCCTACACAAGAACCAACTGGATCAATGTTTGGATCTGGAGAATATACAGCTACTTTACTTCTATATCCTGGATCTCTTGATACACTCTTAATTTCAATAACACCTTCATAAATTTCAGGTATTTCAAATTCTAATAATTTTCTTACAAAGTCTGGATGACTTCTAGATACGATAACTTGTGGTGCTCCTTTTGCTCCTCTTTCTACATCTAGTACATATCCTTTTATTTTATCATTTACTCTATAAGTTTCTGTTGGTACTTGTTCTTTTGTTGGCATAATTCCTTCTAGTCTTCCTAAATCCATTACCACAATATTTTTATCTGCTTTTTGGATAATTCCTGAAACAATTTCACCTTTTCTATCATTAAATTCTGTGTAAATGATTTCTCTTTCTGCTTCTCTTAATTTTTGAATGATAACTTGTTTTGCTGTTTGTGCTGCAATTCTTCCAAAGTTTCTTGGAACAATTTCTACTTCTACTGTATCTCCGATATTGACATCTTTATTAATTTTTTTAGCATCTTCTAAACTAATTTCTAATGCACTGTCATTTGCATGTTCCATAACTTCTTTTATAGAATATACATGTGTTGCACCAGTTTGTGGATCCATTACTACTTTTACATTATCTAATGCATCAAAGTTTCTTTTGTATGCTGTTAGTAATGCTGTTTCAATGGATTCTAATAAATATTCTTTTTTGATTCCTTTCTCTTTTTCTAATTCTTCTAAAGCTAATATTAATTCTTTATTATCGATTGCTGGCTCTTTTGCTTTGCTTTTGCTTTTCATTTTCTTTCCTTCCTTTCTTCTTTTCAATCCAGATTGGAAACGAATTAAATTTCCATCCTTTTTCAATCCCAATGATATACAGTTTTGATTTGTGCTATATTCTTTCTTTCAATGTTTATATCATCTTCCAATAGGATATATTCTTCATTAAAATCTTTTAATATTCCTTGATATTCTTTATTTCCTAATGCATCTTTTTTAAATAACTTTATAGCAATTTCTTTTCCTTTATTTTGTTCTAAGTGTTTATCTTTTCTTAACACTCTT
>CALXLP010000007.1 GCA_944389225.1 uncultured Clostridia bacterium
CCTTTTGGACACTTTTAGTCCATTTTGACACGTCCCTAAATTTCCATTTGTGTTCCTAAAAATGTTGCTGCTGATTGAGCCACTTTCTTTTCTACTTCATTCATTTTTTGGTTTGCTTCTTTTGACATTAATATAACGGTTCCAATAGTATCACCATTGGAAATGATTGGATAGACAACTTGTGCATTATATTTTCTTTCTTGGTTATCATTTTTGGTTATTGGCATTGCCACATCACTATTTTCTTTACTTGTATATACTTCTTTATCTTCCATTAATTGTTCTAATTCTGGACTGACATCTTGCTCTAAAAATTCTTTTTTAGATCCTCCTGATACAGCAATAACTGTATCTTTATCTGTAATACATGCAATATGCCCTGTTGTTTTGGATAGAGTTTCTGCATATCCTGCTGCAAATTCAGATAATTCTCCAATTGGTGAATATTTCTTTAATATGACTTGTCCTTCTCTATCTGTAAAGACTTCTAATGGGTCACCTTCTTTTATTCTTAAAACCTTTCTAATTTCTTTTGGTATAACAATTCTACCTAAATCATCTATTCTTCTTACGACACCTGTTGCTTTCATAATTTTCCTCCCTTTTGTTTTATAATTTTGTTATATTGTTATTATTTCTCATTGTTTCTTTTTTATTCATTTTTTGTCATAAAAAGTTTAATTCTTTATATTCAAAAAAATTAGACTATCAAATAGGAAAATCTCAAATTTACTTTGAGAAGCGCCTATTTAATAGTCTTAATTTTACTCTTCTACTTTTTCTTCTTTTTTAGGAAACAAGGTTGGTTTATATTTATCAATGATATATCCTAAATCTTTTGAAAATTCTTTTAACATAACAATTTTTATTGAAGGATCTTTTCCACTTAAGTAGTCATCTATAATTTGTTTCAATTGTTTAATATTTTTAATTTCTGGTTCAATTTGTTTTGCATATTTATCTGCTCTATTTACCAATTTTTCTTTAATCAAGACAATATCTTCATTACTTGCACAAGAAATTCTTTGGAACATTTGATATGGATCATAATATTTGAATATCGGAATATTCATACATTCTTTATCAAATTTTTCATAGAATAATTCCATTTTCATTGGTATACATTTAAAGATTTCTTCTGCCTTTTCTTTAAACATCTTATCATGTAATTGTTCATTTAATGTATGGAAATGTTTTAGAATATCATCCATATCTTCTGCTACTTCATCAATAGCTATTTTTCCTAATTCTTCATCTACATTTGCGCAATATTCTGATTTCAATGATGCTAAATTCATACCATTAAAAAATACATTTTTTATTGTTTTCAAATCGTAATCAATTAAATTTTTCTTAGAAAAATAACTAAAATATGCATATATTTTTACATTATCAATTAATTTTAAATTTCCTTGTTTTACATCTTCAATAATATCTGCTATAACTTTATCAAATTCATCATCAGAAATCTTCCAATATTCTTCTGTAAGTAATCTTTTATATGCTGGTAAGTTTTCTGTATCAATTGTATTTCTAATGGTTTCCATATTTTCTTTGAATATTTTCATGTCAAAAATTCTGGTTCTTACATAATATTCTATAAATTTAAAGAATCTGTATTCTGATTTAAAATTATAATAATAGTTACTATCAAATTCTTTAATATAGAATTGTCTATTATCCATTAAGATTCTAGAAGAGACTAATATAGATTTATACTCTTCATTATCTTTAATATTCATAAACTTATCTTTCGTTACTTTTCCAGCTTTAATTTCAAATGAAATGGCAATTGTAAATATTAGCATCGTTTGCATAACTCTATGACTCGTATTAGGATAAGATTTATTGACCATTTCATAGACCTTTTTAAAGTCATTCAATGCATGTTTTAAAATTCTTAAGTTTCTAGTTCCACTTCTTTCAAATGTTGAAATAATTAATCTTGTATTTTCTCTTAAGAAACGTATTAAATCTGCATTGTTTTCATAACGCATTAATATACCATTAATAATATAGTCAAATTTTGGTGCATATTCAAAGGTTTCACCAATTAGTTTTTCTTTTATTCTTTCATAATCATTTGCTTTATCAAATACATTTTCTATTTTTTGTTGTATTTTTTCAACAATTGGTTTGTCATTATTATTTAATTCATCTTGTTTATCTAATAGGTAAGTTGCAATAAATGTTTTCATCTCTAAGTTAGAACTTTTTAATTTTGTTGATAATTCTTTTTCATTACAAATAATAATTGTTTTGATATGATCATGTTCAACAAAGTTATTAATATATCCTAAGATATCAATAACATCAACATTTGCTCTCTCTAAGTCGTCAAAGCAAAGTACTTTATCATCTGTTGAGAAAAATTCTGCATAATCTACTTTATCTCCACTTTGTGTAACACCAAAAAAGTTTGCCATATCAATTCCTGTTTTTGCATATTCTGGTATGGTCGTTTGTTCATTGGCATCCATATATTTTCTCAAATTTTTATCCATTAATTGTGTTGTTTCAATAAAGATTTTTTTACTAATATCCTCTAGATTAGAAATTCCATATAAAGACATATAAATGGTAGTATATCTTTTTCCATTTAATTGCATAGACTCTATTTTTTTTCTGATTTTATGATTCCAAAAGTGTGTCTTTCCGTGAACCCCATTCACCATTTATCATAATGGCATAATCTGTATAATCTGATCTTATATAATCTAAAATGCTTTCAACTAAATCTTCCATTTTTTCCTCCTTTGTTCCTAATCTTTTGCTACTACTAATACATCTATTTTTTCAGGTTGTGCTTGCTGTAATATTTTTGCACATTCATTGACTGTACTTCCAGTTGTGTAAATATCATCAATTAATAGAATTCGTCTATTTTTTAGTATTTCTCCATTTTGTAATTCATATACATTTCGGATATTGTCTTTTCTTTGTTCTTTATTTAATTTACTTTGCTCTATAATATTTCTCGTTTTCAATAGACAATTTACTTGCAATTGTATTTTTAGGTCTATACTTAATTTTTTTGCAATTAATAAACTTTGATTATATCCTCGTTCCTTCATTCTTTTCTTACTAATAGGAACTGGGATTATTGTATCATAACTTTGTAATTTTTCAAAGATTTTTTTATTTTTTAAAATAAAATTCACAAAACAGACATACATATATGACTTTTCATGAAATTTGTATGCTAATAGTAATTGTCTGATCATTCCCTCATAAGGAAATATTGAAATTAATTCTTGAAAATAAGGTTGTTGCAAATTTTCTTTTGTAATTTGGAATATTGCTAATTTTTCTATCATATTCCTACATTTTATGCAAATGCCCTCTTTATTTAATTTTCCACAAACACTACATACTTGTGGAAACATAATGTCTATGATGGTATTTAAAATTTTGTTTTTCACCTCTTCTTTTATATAGAAACATTATAAATTTTTTAACTTATATTCTAAACCTGTATTTCTCTTCTTACTGTCAATATTTTGTATCATAAATTTTATAATTTTTTCACTTCCGATAACAATCAATAATTTTTTAGCTCTTGTAATTCCTGTATATAATAAATTTCTAGTTAATAAGACTGGTGCTGATGGAGGGATTACCATAATGACCACATCAAATTCACTACCGTTGTGCTTTATGTATGGTTATCGCATAACTATGTTCTATTTGTTCTAACTCTGTATAATCATAATAAGCTGTTTTTTCATCATCAAACTTGATTTCAATAATCTTATTTTTTTCACTGACTTCTGTTATAGTTCCAATTTCTCCATTGAATACACCTTTTCCTACTTCTATATTTCCGTTTATTTCTTTTTCCCAATCCATGTCATAATTGTTTTTAACCTGCATGATTCTATCTCCTGCACGATAGATTGCTCCCATATTTGCTTTTTCAGGTAAATCATATATATTGGGATTTAACCTTTCCTGTAAAGCTTTATTTAACTCTCTTGTTCCAAGCATTCCTTTTTTAGTAGGTGTTAATACTTGTATACTTTGGAAAAAGTCATAATCTCCATAATTTTTTAATCTTCCTGTACATAAAGATAATACTTCTTCTACTATCTTTTCTTGTGAAGATTCATTTATATAGAAAAAATCTTCCATTGTTTCTTCTGTATAATCTTCGTCTTCTTTTGTTAAAAAAGGTTCTCCATTATTAACTCTATGGGCATTTAAAATTATCTTTGATTTTGCAGCTTGTCTAAAAATTTTATCTAAATGAACAGTTACCACTTTTTCAGAGGCAATTAAATCTTTTAATACACTTCCTGGTCCTACTGAAGATAATTGGTCACAGTCTCCTACTAAGATTAATTTCGTTCCTTTATAGATACATTTTAATAAATAACTCATGACAAACATATCTACCATGGATAACTCATCTACAATAATTAAATCTGCATCAATTGGTGCACCTTCATATTCTGTACTTGTTTGGTAAAAGTTATTTTCATCTATTTTTCCAATTTCTAATAATCTATGTAAAGTAGATGCTTCTTTTCCTGTTGTTTCTGTCATCTTTTTAGCAGCTCTTCCTGTTGGTGCACATAACACTACTTTATTTCCTTTTTGCTCATAAATATCAATAATGGTTTTAATGATGGTTGTTTTTCCTGTTCCCGGACCACCAGTAATAATGGTGACATTATTTTCATTAACCAATTCAATGGCTTCTTTTTGTTTTTCTGATAATTCTATATTAGAATGTGATTCTATCTTTTTCAAAATCATTTGGATATTTTTGATTTTCTTCACATTAGAAGATTCTTGTAATCGTTTAATTCGAACAGCGATTTCTTGTTCTGTGTAATAAAAATTAGATAAATAAATCCATGTTCCTGTTCCATCATTTCTTTCTTCTATGACAATTTCATCATTGGCTCTTAATTCTATTAATCCATCTTCTATATTTTCTGTCATGACATCTAATAGAGAGATAACAAATTGGATTAAATTTTCTTTTAGAACACATGCATGTCCATTATATGTTGCTCGGATTAAGGCATATTTGATTCCACTTCTAATTCGTTTATCATTATCATAACTAATTCCTAAATCTAATGCCATTTTATCTATTTGCTTAAAATCTACACCTCTGGCAATATCAATTAAGATATATGGATCTTTTTCAATTTGTTCAATGGCATTGATTCCTAATAACTCATATACTTTTTTAGCAAATTCTGCACCAATTCCAAATCTTTCTAAAAATCCAACGATTTGCCAAACCTCCCAATTTTCTAAAAAGCTTTCTGCAATTTCAATCGCTTTTGATTGTGAAATTCCTTTTACCTCTGCTAAACGTTGTGGTTCTGTTTTAAAAACTTGTATGGTATCTTCTCCAAATTGCCTAACAATTCTTTTAGCTAAAGCTTCTCCTACGCCTTTTATATTTCCATTTGCTAAATATTTTTCTAATGCTCCAACTGTTTGAGGCATTAGCTTTTCAAATGTTTCTACTTTAAATTGTCTTCCATACTTTTTATGTTCTACAAAATTCCCAATAACTTTTATATTATCTCCACTTGCTATAAATGGCAAATATCCCACAATTGTGGTCTGTTCATCTTCTGTATCAAATTCTGCTATCATATAACTATTGGTTTCATTGTAATAAATAATGTCTCCTACTTCTCCTACTAATTCCATTTATATCTCCTAATCTTTTTTTTACTTTATTCTTAGTTTAAAAAAGAATTAGTATATTGCTAGGCAAACAAATATTAAATTTATGAGATATGCTTTTGCACATTGATTAAATTTAATATAAAGTTTAACGACACAAGATGCTGATTATTTTTTAAACTAACTCGTCCATTGCCATTTTATATTGCTCCTCATTAGGTGCTTTTCCATGCCATCCAACTTGATTTTCCATAAAAGATACACCTTTTCCTTTTATTGTTTTAGCAATAATGCACACTGGTTTTCCTTTTACATGTTTTGCTACATCAAAAGCATCTAAAATTTCTTGCATATTATGACCATCAATTTTTATCATTTCAAATCCAAAACTTTTAAATTTCTCATCAATTGGATATGGACTCATAACTTCTTCAACTGTTCCATCAATTTGTAAATTATTATTATCTACAATAACACAAAGATTATCTAAGGCATATTTTTTAGCTGACATAGCTGCTTCCCAAATTTGTCCTTCTTCAATTTCTCCGTCTCCTAATACACAATATACTCTATAATCTTTTTTATCCATTTTTCCTGCAATAGCCATTCCTACTGCAGCTGATAATCCTTGTCCCAATGAACCTGTTGTCATATCAACACCTGGTATTTTATTCATATCTGGATGTCCTTGTAAATAGCTATCCAATTTTCTAAATGTTTTTAAATCCTCTACTGGGAAAAATCCTCTGTTGGCTAAACAACTATATAAAGCTGGTGAACAGTGTCCTTTTGATAACACCATTCTATCTCTATCTTCCCATTTTGGATTTTTTTCATCAATATTTAATTCGTTGAAATATAGTACTGTTAAAATATCTGCTACTGATAATGAACCACCTGGATGACCAGATTGTGCATTATATACTTCTTCTAAAATTCCTCTTCTTACTTCTTTTGCCATATTTTCCAATTCTTTTACATCACCTATTTTCATTACACACACCTCTCTCTTTTTTATCTTTTTATACTATATCATGATATGAATGATTTTTCTAGCTTTTTTATATAATTATCCTTTTAAATTTCTTTTTTTCTTTTCTTCATTGACAGTTCTGAAAAACAATGGTAAATAATAAGTATTAATAAGATATTTAAATTGTTTTATTAAATAGGAAAAGCTCTATTTAATATGAAAGGAGTTTATTATGTTAGATGATTATATAAAAAATACCAAGGAAGAGATGATTCAAAAACTTCAAGAATTAATTCAAATTCCAAGTGTATATGCAGAATCTAAAAATCCTCTAATGCCTTTTGGAGAAAATGCCAATAAAGCATTAGAATATATATTAGACTTAGGAAACCAATTGGGTTTTAAAATAAAAAATATAGATGGCTATTGTGGATATATCGAATTTGGAGAAGGAGAAGAGATGCTAGGTATTATTGGACATTTAGATGTTGTTCCTAGTGGTGATAATTGGACTTATCCACCTTTTTCTGCCACTATATTTGATAACAAAATTTATGGTAGAGGTGCTATTGATGATAAAGGACCAGTCATTGCTTCTTTGTATGCAATGAAATATGTATTGGATAATTGTAAAGTGAATAAACGAGTTCGACTAATTTTAGGCTTAAATGAAGAAAATGATTGGAAATGTATTCATTATTATAAAGCACATGAAGAATCTCCTACTATTGGATTTAGTCCAGATGCTGATTTTCCTTGTATTTATGCTGAAAAATCAATTTTAACACCATATTTTTCAATGGATTATTCTACTCAAAATTCACCAATTACAATCCAAGAAATTGATTGTAACCATAATGCCATTAATGTTGTTCCTAAAATTTGTAGTACGATCTTAAAAATTGATTCTAGCATTATAATGGAAGATTTTATAAAAGATATTAAGAAAATATTAGACAACTATGATTTTGATATTGATATCTACAAGTTAAATGACGAAGAAGTGAAATTAACTTCACATGGTGTTGGTGCTCATGCTGCCCATCCTGATTTAGGTGTGAATGCCATTTCTCGATTGGTTATTGTTTTAGATGAAATATTTAAAACCTATTATTGTTCTATAGAATTATTTGATTTCTTTACAAAATATATTCATACAGAATATGATGGTAAAAGCTTAGGTATGAATGATAAAGATGAATCTGGGGCATTAACTTTAAATGTTGGAAAAATCATTCTTGAAAACAACATTTTAAAAATAGGATTAAATTTAAGAATCCCAATTCATACTTCTATTGAAGATATAGAAAAAAGATTTTTAGATTGTCTATCTGATTATAAAAATATCATATATAAAAAAGTAGGTTCTAAACCTGCACTATATATTCCAAAAGATAATTATTTGGTTAAAACACTTTGTGATATTTATAATGAAGAAGCCAATTCTTATTTGGAACCAATTGCAATTGGTGGTGCCACATATGCTAGAGCCTTCGATAATTGTGTTTCTTTTGGAGCCAATCTTCCTGGTCAAAAAGATATGTGTCATCAAACTGATGAATTTATTTCCATTGATAATTTACTATTTGCATGTAAAGTATATGCAAAAGCGATTTGTGAATTAGGAAAATAATAACCAAAAAGCTCTCCTTAATAAAATGATAAGGAGAGTTTTTTATTTATTATTTTCATTACAATTAAATCTTAAATATATTATTCTTGCTCAAAGATTTGATTAAATTCTTGTTCATTAATCTTTTCTTTTTGTAATAATGTTTCAGCAATTTTATCTAGTTTATCTCTATGTTCTTTTAATAACGTAATGGCATCATTATATGCTGTATCAATTAATGTTTTTACCTCTTCTCCAATTTCATCTCCAATATTTTCGCCAAACATTTGCATTTCATAAGGCTCTTTACCTTGGAAATCAATTGGTCCTAATTTATCACTCATACCATATTTTGTTACCATATCTCTTGCGATTTGTGTTGCCACTTCAATGTCATTACTTGCCCCAGTAGAAATATCATCTAATACTAATCTTTCAGCTGCTCTACCACCTAAAAGGGCAATTAATTTTTCTTGCATTTCTGTTTTTGAAATATAGTATTTATCTTCATTTGATTTATACATTGTATATCCACCAGCAACACCTCTAGGTATAATAGATACTTCTTTGACATTAGTTTGTGTTGGTAAATATCTACTAACCACAGCATGTCCAGCTTCATGATAAGCAGTTAATCTTTTATCTTTTTCTGATATCACTCTTTCTCTCTTTTCTAGACCAACTGTTACTTTTTTAACTGCTTCTTCTATATCGTCATTCTCAATTTCTTCATGTTTAGCTTTTGTTGCAACAATTGCTGCTTCATTTAAGATATTTTCAAGCTCTGCTCCTGTAAATCCTGCTGTATCTTCTGCTATACTTTCTAAATTAACATCATCTGATAATTTTTTATCTTTACTATGAATTTTTAAAATTTCTAATCTACCTTTTAAATCTGGTGTTGGTATGGTAATTTGTCTATCAAATCTTCCAGGTCTTAATAAGGCTTTATCTAGCATTTCTGGTCTATTAGTTGCAGCTAAAACAATTATCGTTTCTTCAGAACCAAATCCATCCATTTCTACTAACAACTGATTTAAGGTTTGATTATTTTCTGTTTCTGCACCACTATTTGATGTTCTTCTTGACCCAATTGCATCAATTTCATCTATAAATACAATACAAGGTGCTAATTTTCTAGCTTTTTCAAATAATTTTCTAACACGAGAAGCTCCTAAACCTGCAAACATTTCAATAAATTCAGATCCACTCATAGAAATAAATGGTACATCTGCTTCTCCTGCAATGGCTTTTGCAATCAATGTTTTTCCTGTTCCTGGTTTACCATATAAAAGAACACCTTTTGGAACTCTTGCTCCCATTTTTGTGTATTTTTCTGGTCTTTTTAAGAAATCAACAATCTCGATTAATTCTCCCTTTTCCTCTTCTAGTCCTGCAACATCATCAAATCTTACTTTTGTTTTTCTTTCTGTTTCGTCATATACTTTTCCTTTTTCTCCCATTCCTTGCATCTTAAATATCATGATAAATAAAGCTACCATAATAATTGTTGGAAGGATTGAAAATAATGTACTTGGTAATTGTGCAAGAAAACTTTGTGGTTTTTGAATTAATTCTATTTCATTACCTTCTGCCACTTTTGTTTGTATTAATGTAATAAATGCTTCTGTATCTGGGATAATCGCTGTTTTTTCTTCCTCTTCATTTCTAATAGTTATTTTGGCTGTTCTACTTCCTGTTGTTAATTCTACTTTTTCCACATTACCATAAGAAATTTCTTTGATTAAATCTGTATATGCTAATGTATTTTCATCTTCTTCTTTATTATTTTGATTATAGATAATGATTCCCGCAATGACTATTATAAGTAAGATAATTAATCCAACTAGTGATAAAAGTAATTTTTGGCTTTTTTCTTTTTCGTTATTTTTATTCTTATCTTTATTCATCTTTCTTCCTTTCTTTCCCCTTTAAGCATTAGAACCTTCTGGCTCATCATGGTTTACATTACCTTTGTTCTCTTTGTTCTCTTTCTTTTCTTGTTTTTTATCTTTTGTTTCTTCCTCTTTATCCTTTTTTTGTCTTTCTTCTTTTTCTTCCTGTTCTTTTTTATTTTCCTTTTCTTGTTCTTCTAATTGTTTTTTGACAATTTGTTGTGCTTCTACTATCTTCATAACTTCCGCTTGTTTTTTCATTAACTCTGTTTTTAAAATAAATATAGCTGCTAACAAATAAATGGTTGCCACTGTTACATACATAATGCTAAAGTATTCAATTGTAAAGTTAAAGAATATATTAATCATTAAATATATAATATTTAATATTGTTGAAAGTGTTAGTGCATAAATAGCCATATTAAACACAGCTACAAATCTCATTTTCATCTTTAATATCCACATAGTCAAATATCCGATAATACCTATAATGATTGCATACCATAAAGTATTTATGAAATACATAGCAAAACTATAAATAAACAAACTAACAAATACACTAAAATACAATGTGTTAATTTGTCCATTTTGTACATAATTTATAACATCTTGTTTATTAAATTCTGTTAAATTCATACTGTTTAAAGATTCTTGATAATTATATGATACTTCTCCAATCATCGTAATATTTTTTAATATGACTCTATTTTTTAGAACTAAAGCACCTACTCCATATTCATCAATTTGATTTAAATATTGGTTAATGGTTTCTTCCGAATCTGTATTGGTATCTACAATAATCTTTCCAAACTGTTCATTTTCAATAATAATTGCTTCTTCTGAATCCACCATTAATGTTCCATCAATATATGAAAAATTAGGAAATTCATTTTCAAGATAGCTTGTTCCTTCATTAATCATTTGATAAGTTTGATATAATGTCCAGATACTTAAAACAATTGCTAAAATCACTACCAATTTTGCAATATATGATAATGCTTTTCCTATTCCTTCTGTTGCCATCTCTGGATATTTTTCTATATTAAAAATAGAATATTTTATTTTTTTTAAAAATCCCATTCCTTTTAGTTCTTTATATTCTTCTTTCTTTTCTTCCACTTGATTATTTTTATCTTCTGAAGCCATTATCTGTACTCCCTTCTAATATTAGAATCTACATACTTCGGATTAATATAAAATATTGCCTTTTCTCCTACTTCTATATTTTTACCTGTAATATCACAAACAACATGGTATGTTCCAACTCTTCCTAGGACTTTACATTTATTATCACCAATTTTCACATACATATTTTGATTTTTAAAGAAATCTTTCATATCTCTTACAATATATCTTAGCTTGTCTATCCATCGAAACATATCTCTTCCTGTTTCTATATTAATTCCATCCATATATCCTACAGGTATTAAAGCTACTTTTGTATTTTTATTGGTTGTATATGTATTAGAATATCCAATATTAAATCCTTTTGGTAATTCTTTTATCTCTGAAACTTGTGCTTCCAAATGTGCAATTCTTTTTAATCCTAAGTTATTTCTAAAAGCAATTCTTCCTAAAAAAGCTGACCCAACTCTTACAGCATTTAAATGCATATTCGGAAATTTAATAAAAGCTGATGAATTACAAATGTGTAGCATTCCTGTTTTTATATCATTCATCTTTAATACTTCAATCACATTCATAAATCTATCAAATTGTAATTTTGTATATTTGTCATCAAAAAAGCTAACAGAAAAATGTGAAAATGTTCCTTCTATTTCTATATTTTTTATACCTTTTAATGCCTCTACCATAGAATCTCTATCAGAATAGATAAAACCATATCTTCCAAAACCTGTATCAATTTTTAAATGTGCTCTAATTTTTCTATTTTCCTCTTTAGCTACTTCTTCTGCTACTTGTATATCTTCTTTTGAACCTATTGTAATGATAATATTGTTATCTACCAATTTTTTTACATCTTCTTTGATTGCCGTTGAAGATAACATCAAAATATCTTCTTTGATACCTGCTTCTCTTAATTGCAAAGCCTCTTCTATTGTAGAAACCGCAAAAAATGAAATACCATTATCAATCAATAACTTTGTAAACTCTACTAATCCTAAGCCATACGCGTTTCCTTTTACAACAGCAATAATCTTTACCTTTCTACCATTATCATCTGGTCCATTAGTTTCAGCATGTTTCTTTATTTGTTCTATATTATGCACTAAATCATTTTTTTCTATAACTAAAGCTTTCATTTTTTTCCTTTCCTTTTGGGGACGTGCCAAATTGGACATTTTTTGTCCAAAAGGGACAGTCCTTAATTATATCCACTTTGTTATACTCTATTTTCATACTTTAAGATTTTTTTTAGCCATACCTTGCACATTAATACGTTAGGTTTGTCCCTTTTGGACAAAAAATGTCCAATTTGGCACGTCCCCAACCTATTTTTGATTTAAGCTTTTTCTCTTTAATTGTCTTAATGTTCTAAAAGCTTTTTCTGAAAATTTATACAATTTGTATTTTAATGGTTTAAAAGGATAATATACTTCTCCTATAAATTCTGTAAATGTCGCACCAAATCCTTTTTTAAATCTATATAATCCATATTGTGGGTGACTTTCATCTACAACACCTGATACACCTCTAAAATCATAAACATCATCATGTCTTGCAATTGCCATTTTTATCATTTCCCATTGTAATAAATAATTTGGCATTAAATTTCTATGTTTGTTACTACTTGCACCATATAAATACCATGTTTTATTACCATAGAAAATTGGGATAACACCTGATATTGGTTCTCCATCATAATATGCCATTAAAACTTTCATATGTTCTGGTCCTAAACAATCATACATTTTTTCAAAATACTCTAATGGTCTAATAATAAAGCCATCTCTTTCCCCAGTTTCCACCATAATTCTGTGGAAATCTTTTAAATCTTCTTTTGCTCCATCTTTTACAGTGACACCTTTTCTTCCTGCTAACCTTATATTATATCTCCACTTTTGATGAAATCCTGCCATAATCTCTTCTTCTGTTTTACCTTTTATGTCTAAACGAAATACATATCTTGGTTGTATTTCATCTTTAAAATCTTTGGCATCATCTTTAATTTTATACCCTAAATCTATAACCACTTTTCTAAATTCTTGGTCGTCACTTACGATATCTGGTTCTGTTCTCAATACAAATGCATTATATTTTTTTGCTAATTCTTTTGCTCCATCTGTTAATTGTTTCATAACATTTTCATCATGAATATCACAAACTGGTCCTCTTGATGAATACATCATGTTACCAAATATAGGCATTTTTCTTATCCATACACATAAAGAACCAATAATATTTTTGTTTTCATCCTCAGCTAATATCACTTCTGGTTTCCAATTTGGCTTTTTTACTTCCGCCCATTCTAATGATTGTTGAAAGTTACATCTTTCATGTCCTTCTAAAAACTTTTTATATTCCTCTTTTGATTTTTCATCTGTTACAAATCTCATGTTTTTCTCTTCCTCCTAGCTATTTGCAATACATGAGTATTTTACACCAATATACGGTTTTTTACAAGTAATTTATGTTATTTTTTGGTGAATTCTTAACGAAGATTTATTGCTTATCTTTTGTTTTTATTATATACTTTGTTATATTGATTAATTTGGAGGATTTCTCTATGTTTATATTTGCTCAAATTTTAGGTGCCATTGCTTTATTTATATTAGTTTTAAGTTTCCAAAAAAATGAAAAACAATCTTTATTAAAATATCAAATTGGCTCTAGTCTTTTCTTTGCAGCACAATATTTGTGTTTACAAGCATATAGTGGTTGTTTAATAAATATTGCCTGTATTATAAGAAACATATTATTTAAAAAATATAATGGTAAACAAATTCCTATTCACTATCTAATTTTTATTATTTGCATTATGCTTGTTTTATCCTTATTTTCTTATATAGGACCTATTAGCTTACTGCCTTGTATTGCTTGTATATTATATAGTTGTAGTCTATGGCAAAATAACTTAAATATCACAAGAATTGTTGAAGTCTTTTCTTGTTCTTTATATATTATTTATAACATTAAAGTTTTCGCTTATGTTGGTTTAATCTCTACGATTATTGAATTAATTTCTGCACTTATTGCTATTTATCGATTTGATATAAAAAAAGATTATAAGTAAAAACGATTACTTATAATCTTTTTATTTTGGTGGATGTGACCAGAGTTCTCCCCTAATTTTCAATAATTATAGCATATTTGTTGACAAAAATGTTGACAAAATATGAAAATATTATTTTAAAACTCATCATCTAATAAAAAATCTATCAAATTAAGATGTTTTATTCCATTATATTCATAATTAAACTTATCTAAAGAAATAACATATTTAGGATAATTGTCAGTTATAACACTATACGCTCCAAACTCTCTATTTTTAGTATCCTCATTTGGTATACTAAATGCAACTTGTATATAAATCTTTTTATTGGGTTTTGTTGCTACAAAATCTATTTCTCCTTTTTTTGTCTTTCCTGTAAATACATCATATCCTTTTATGATTAACTCATTATAAACAATGTTTTCAATTGCATAACACCTATCTATTTCTGTTTTATTATTTTTTATCTGTGCTATGCCTAAATCAGTAACATAATATTTATTTAGTGTTTTTAGAACTGCTTTTCCATGAACATCATATCTATAAACTTTTCGAATTAATAAAGCTTTACATAGAGCGTCTAAGTATGAATATATGGTTAATGTAGAAACTTCTCTTCCCTCATTTCTTAAAAAATTCATAATATTTTCAGCTGAAAATTCTCTACCTATTGTATCTACGATATATTGTAAAATCAAATTAAATAATGCTGTATCTCTAATTTTTAATCTTTCTACTACATCTCTTAGTATAATGGAATCAAATACTCCATATAGATAATTCTTTATAGCTTCTTCACTTTCAAATTCAAATCTATTAGGCAAACTTCCCCATTTCATATAATCTTCAAATACTTCGTCTGTTGATTTTTCCATTCCTCTTAATTCTAAAACCTCTTTATAAGATAATGGATTTATTCTAAAACTCACATATCTTCCAGAAAGTACAGTAGATAACTCTTCTGATAAAAGTCTACTATTTGATCCTGTAATAAATATACTTACTTTTTGAGATGCTCTTAAAGAATTCACTACTTTTTCAAAGTTATCTACATTTTGTATCTCATCAAAAAATAAGTAATACATTTTATCATCTTGAATTCTTTCTTTAACATATGTATTTAATTTTTTATAATCTGTTAATTCTTCAAATTCAATAAATTCAAAGTTAACATATATAATATGTTTTTCATCAATTCCTTTATTTTTTAATTCTTCTATTATTTGTTCTAATATAACTGATTTTCCACATCTACGAATTCCTACTAAGATTTTTATTAAATCACTATCATAAAACTCTCTAATTCTTTTTAAATATAACTCTCTTTTTAACATTTCCATCACCTATATTTATTATAAGTTTTTATTTTATTTTTGTCAAGTTATTTTTGTATATAAAAATAACTTGACAAAAATATTTTTTTGTTTTTTATAAAAAAATTATTTGTAGACAAAAAAATTGGCATCTATTAGAAAATACCAACTTTTTATATATTATATTCTTTTTATTAAATGGTGGAGGTGAGGAGAGTCGAACTCCTGTCCATAATACCTTCCAAATAGACTTCTACAAGTTTAGTTTATTTTTTATATTTCATCTAACTTACACCAATAAACAGGTTTAAATTAGATATAGCTTTTGAAATACCCACTACCTCCAAAGCAAAAGTAGCTTTGTTTCCTACTAATATGACACTTTATCTAAATGCGTAGGAACATTTAGGAAAGCGTAGCTGCAACTAGGCAGCTAAAGCATACTCATTATTATTTTCTGCGTTTATATTTAGTTTCCCGTTTTTTTAAGTGGCCAACGAGAATCCACTACTTGCTATCTATCCTTCTAGTATTATGTCGAAACCAAGTACACCCCCATGTACCTATAATATTATACAATATTTATATACTTTTATCAATAATCAAATTTTATTAATAATTGAAAATACTGTAAAAGATATCATAATTATAATTTTCTTTATTTATATTAAACGATTAAAGTTTCTTCTTGAATATATAAATCTTCTCATTATCATAATATTATTTTCAACAGTATAAAATGCAAAATAATTATTAATTTTTATTTTATACCAAATATATATATCTTTATCACTCAATTTAAAAGATTTATATCCTTTCGGATTATAGCTTCTTTTTATAATCTCTTTTTCCACTAGTTGTAATAAATTTTCAGCAGCTATCTCATTTCGCAATTCATTAACAATGTATTTGAATACACTTTCTATGTCTTTCTTAAAAGTTTCACTATATTCTACTTCAAAACTATTTTTCTCCATTAATTATCCCCCTTAAACTATCAAATACTTCTTCATGAGAGTAATATTTAGTATTAGGGTCATTAGCTTCTTTCTCCGCTTCTTCTAAAGCTTTCTCAATATCAACATTTCCAAATTTTTCTTCCATTGCTCTATCAATTTCTAATTCTTCAATCATTTTAGAATATTTTTCTAAACTCATCACAACCATTGAGCCATATCCATTTTTTGTTAAATATACTGCTTCATCTTCTTTTAAAACTAATTCCTCAATTTCAGGATATTTATTTCTTAAATCTGATACTGGTCTTATATTAATCATATCAATTCACCCTTTCAAAAAAATATTATCATTATTTTATCATTATTTTATCTTTACTTCAATATTTTTATAAGAATTTTATATACATTTTACAAAAAAAGTTATAGATAAAAACATAATCTATAACTTTCTATTAAGAATTTTAATCTAATAATTGACATTGTTCTTTATACCAAGCAGGACTACAGACCATGATAATTTGACAGTGTCCTTCCCAAAAATAGACTTCTTCTTTGTCGATTAAAATAACATCTCCTTGCTTAAAATCTATTTGTTCATCTTTTTTATGTATTGTTCCTTTTCCTTCTAGGATATAAGCCATTTCTTTACATTTTAAGTTTGAACAATATCCTTTTTCAGGATATCTTCCTTGTATCGTATTAATACAAAAATCCATATCTTTATCATTTAATTTTTTAGAATACTCTAACAAATAGCTTGTATCACTATTTATGACTTTTTGTGCTTCTTCCTTTTTTACAAATTTCATATCTTATCTCCTTTAAACCTTTATTATATTTCTATTATTTTAATTTTAACATGTATAACTTTCTTAAAAATCCATTAGATAATCTTGTTTCTTTTACAAATTTTAATCCAACTCTTTCAAGGGTTTTACAACTTCCTATATTATTTGGATGTGCCATTGAGATAATATAATCAAAGCCTAATTCTTTTGCTAAATTTAATTCTAAAGTTTGAAGTTTTGTGGTAATACCATTTCCTCTATATTCTGGTAAAACTAAATTTCCTCCTAATTCACATACTTGATATTCTTCAAGTCCAAATTCTTTTTTAAAGTCTGCAAGCATCTCTTGTGAAACATATAATTGTGCCATTCCGGCAAGCTTATCTCCATCATAAGCACCATACAATGGAGCATAATTCTTTTCATCAAACATACTGTCATATTCCCATTGTTCATAAGGAATAAAATATTCTTTGTCTTCTAATCCTCCTAATACTGTTTCAATCAATTTAAATAATTGATCTTTATCTTTTTCTTCAATCTTCTTATACACTAAATTCATTTTAAAACCTCCTTTAAATTTTTAGAATATGTTTTTAATTTTTGAAAACAGTTATATGCTTCCATAACTTCTTTGGAATTTTTAGAAATATATCCTCTTTCTTTCATACCTTCTGGTAAATCTGCAATTAAAATTTCTTTATCAATACCATCCCAACCTGCACCAACAATTTCTAATAATTCTGGTTCCTTTTCTTTTATTTCATCATAATCCACAAATAATGTTTTGATATTACTTTGCATATAAATTTTTAATGTTTTATTTTGTTTAAATTCTTTAATCTTATTCTTACTAAAAATAAAAATTCTTTCTACATTGACTCCTCTATTAGCTACTTCTAAGTTGATTTGTCTAAACTTCATTTCTTGTGGTTCTTCTGTCCATTCATCTTCTAACATAGTTGATGCACACCATAAGTAAGATTCTTTATTTAGCCTTCTAAAACAATGATTTAATGCTCTATAAAATTTTCCGATTTCTAAATTTTCCGTTTTTCCATTTTTTCCAAATTCAATTTTTCCACCATCCGTTTCAATAGCCATACCGGTTGTATTTTTTAGTCTAAGTAATAGCTCAACAATATCTTCTATAATTTCATGCTCGTTTATAATGCATTGTTTATCTCTTGGTATGTCCAAAAGAAGTGTATTAATTCTTAATCCAATTTCTTTTTTAAAATTTTCTGCTAAATTCTTTTCGATTGAATCTCTTTTTGAATCCTTGTCATCAACAATTACCACACTTGACTCTGCATGTAATTTTTTGGCAAAATGGACAATAAAATTTTCTTCTTCCTTATTCATGTGATATTTTGCAAAATAAATAAGTCCTTCATAATATTGCGATACATTTTCTAGATTATCTTGTATTGTTTCAATTTCTTCATATTCTACAATATATCCCTCTTTTTCTAGACATTCTTTTAAATATACGTTCCAATCTTTGTTGCTATTGACTATCATAATTTTTTTAGGTATATGGATATATTTATAGATATTGCTTCTCCTATCTGAGGGTTTCAAGGTATCTTCTGGAATCTCCCATACCATTCCATTTTTAATAGCCCCATGAATCCTATTTTCTTTACATAGTTTAATAATTCTTCTTTCTGTTATTCCCCATATTTCGGAAAATTGTTTTGCTGTTAAATATCCCATTTTCTTCTCCTTTTTATATTGTTCTATATTCAGAATAATATATATTATATTTTTATATTATTCTATTTTCAGAATAATGTCAATAGTTTTTTGATATTTATTTTTAAAACTTATTTTTCTCTATATATGATATTTTAACAAATTTTAGAATTTTTCATATGATATTTCTAGGTGATGAAAATGAATATAGTTCCTACAAATGTTTTATACAATTCTTATCTGTTAAGACAAAATCTAATTTTATTAAATCATGCATATCCATTTTTAAATATTCAAATAGTTGGAAATAGTGTATTAGGTAAACCTATCTATGTAGTGAAATTAGGAAAAGGACCCAATAAAGTCTTTTATTCTGGATCTATTCATGCGAATGAATGGATTACTTCTATTTTATTAATGAAATTTATTGAAAATTATTGTGATGCTTATGTTTCTAACGGTTCTCTTTATGGATATCCTATAAGACAACTTTTTAACAGTAGTTCTATTTACATCATGCCTATGGTAAATCCTGATGGTGTTGATTTAGTCAATGGATACATAAATCAAAATTCTACCACTTATCGAAATGCAGTTACCACTAGTAGTCGTTTTTCTAACATTCCATTTCCATCTGGTTGGAAAGCCAATATTAATGGTGTAGACTTAAACCTACAATTTCCTGCTGGCTGGGAACAAGCAAGAAGAATTAAATATGCACAAGGATTTAATCAACCTGCTCCTCGTGACTTTGTAGGGTTCGGTCCTTTGACAGAACCAGAAGCTCTAGCAATTTATAATTTCACTTTAATGCATGATTTTAAACTAGTTCTTGCTTATCATACACAAGGTCAAGAAATCTATTGGCAATTTCAAAACTTCAATCCACCAAATAGTTTTGAAATTGGTCAAAGCTTAGCTGAAGCCAGTGGATATAGACTTGCTGAAACTCCATATAACTCTAGTTTTGCAGGATACAAGGATTGGTTTATTCAAAATTATAATCGTCCTGGATATACCATTGAGGCAGGAATTGGAGAAAATCCTTTACCTATTTCCCAATTTGATGAGATTTATAATGATAATATTGGTATCCTCATTTTAAGCGCTGTTTTATAATAAAAAAATACTAAGTTCTCACTTCTGATTACTTAGTATTTTTTTATTTTTAAATCTATCTCTTATATATATTCTTTTAATCCATTAACAATTTTATAAACCTTTGTCATTGGATTTCTTTCAGATGCTTGTCCATCTTTATTAAGATTCTCCATATATTCACAATTTCTTATTGCACTATGTATTTTTCCATCTTTCGTAACCTTCTCAAAAATGTCAGCATCATTTTTATTATACACTCCTAATCCATTCTTTTGAAATTCTTTGCTAAGCTCGTCTAGTATATCATTTTTAGAAATATATCTAGTTACTTTCTTTAAATGAGATAACAACCAAAGTTCAAAATTTGGATTTGACCAACAAGTATTATAATCACAATTTTCTATTGCTTTATTAAATTGTTCATCATTATAGTCATCTTTATCAAACACTACCCAAACTTGTCCATATACTTTACTTGAATAATTGACATATTTTTGAGTATATTTTACTAAATCTACAGTATTTCTTCCTGTTCCTTTTACTTCAATATTAGGTATTAAAACATCTACTTTATTCCCATACTTTTCATTAATCTTTTTCTTTAATCCGTTAAAATAATTAGGTTCTGTTTTCTTTCCTTCACATACTATTAAGTAATTGGCTGGTGCTCGCCTTTTACTTCTTAATCTATCTTTCCTTGAAACATTATTGTTTCTCATGGCTTATCTCAAATTCTTCTAAAACTGGAATAGCACCATATCTTCCAGTTAAATAATCTTTGTTGTATGTTGCATCGTTTCTAACCTTTTTACCAGATTTATTATTTCCATCTTCATCATCTAGTATATAATCAGATAGAGCATACATTTCTGATACACCATCTCTATTTTTCTCAGTAAACCATATTTCATCCCTTCTAAAAGTATCTTTATTTAAGTTTACTGTATCATGAGTAGAATATATTAGCTGTCCATTACCTATGTTGGTTTCACTATTATGGAATAGATTGATAATATATCTCGTTAATAATGGATGTAACTTTGCATCTAATTCATCAATAAATAAAACCATTCCATTTTTTAATGCATCCATAAAGAAATCAAATAAATGGAACATTTTTCTAGTACCATTTGACTCTAATTCTAGTGGTAATGCTTTTAATTCATTATTTTCTCCTCTATGGATTAACTCAACTTTAACTACTCTATTGTTGTTCTGTACCTCTTCTATTGAATCTGGGGTAGTTTTAATTCCTTCTATTCCAGAATCAAATGTTTTAATAAATCTTAACAATTCTTTTTTATATTTTTCATCACTTAATATTTTTAATGAAATTCTAGTATTAATAAAATCCTCAAATCTTGGATTTCCTAAATCCAAATAATTTGCATTTACAAACCAATCATAAACATTATTAAAATCTTCATTGTCTTTATCTATTTTACTATATATATTTAAAAATAAAGTTCTTTCATCAATATTTGCTAGTCCTGATATTTTATTATTTGATTTCATAGTAACATTGTTTTTTTCTCTTTCAAAAATTGAATAGAATTTATTTATCTTTTTAATATATAGCCATTCTGAAACTATACTATCCTTTAATACATCAAATCCATATTTATATATTTTATTGTTTTTTGCCAGTATTTCAACTTCTAAACTAATTGGTTCATTATTTATCATAAAACTATATACATTGTCTTCATCTATTGGAGAGTTCTTTTTAGAATCATCACTTACTAATATTCTTTTTTTCATATAATCAAAAGCTTGTAGTACATTAGTTTTTCCACTTGCATTAGCACCATATATTGCTGCTACTTTCAAAAGATTAACTTGAACTGTTTTTACAATATTGTACTCATGTTCTTTCAATGATGTAGCTTCCATATCTAGTACATTTTCATCTTTAAATGATTTAAAATTTTTAAAACTAAATCTTATTAACATTTTGATTTTCCTCCTCTCATACTATATTATATGCTATTTTTTATAAAATATCAATATTTTTGAGATTTTTTCTCAAATGATCGCGTTTTTTTACTGAGATTTTGAATGATTAATTTTCTTTCAAATATTTAAATCTAGCTTTTTATCATTTCAGTTCTGTATTCTTATATTACTTTATTAAAAACATATGCTGTCTCTCTTATATTTTAAATTTTACTTTTTGGTATTTTGTTGCTATAATTATATTAATTTATTAAATTTGGAGGTGTTTTATGGAAGGTTTAAAAATTAAGAACCTGAATATTCCAGAATATATAGATTGGAATTCTTTTACTATAAAAGACATGAATTCCACTAATGTAATTATATTTGCCCACGATTTAAAAAGGGATATAAATTCCGACCTAGAAAAATTAAAAATATTAAAGCAAATGCCAAATTTACAATTTATTACTGTTAATTCAGATGATTTTAATGTTGGCATTTATATGGGCGAATTATTAAGAGATTTACCTTTGATAAAAGATTTTCATTTATTAGATGATTTTCAAAATCGAGATAGAAGCTATATACAAGCAAATGCATTACCTAAAGGTATGAGATTTAGAAGTATTCCTAATTCATATATTCAATGGGGAGCTAATAAAAAGAATTTAAATTATGGCTTTCAAAAAATAAACAATGTTCCAGTTGTGCAATTTGATACAGCAGACACAACTCCTTATTATCCAAGTAAAGAAGCACTCGAAGAAATTGATAGAATAATTACTGATTTTAGTAAAATACCTAATTTAACTTTTATAGATAAAGTGGTTTTAGTTGCTAATTACTTACAACAAAATGTTCAATTTGTCTCTGGGAAAGTATCTCATACAGTAGATGGAAATTATGAATGTGAAGGCTATTCTTACGAAAAATATGGTGGTATTGACTCAGTAAACAATGTTATTTTTGATAAAATAGGAAAATGTAATTGTATTTCTAGAGCTATGATGTTGATGTTAAATAACCCTAAAATGAATGTAAATTGTAGGATTGCTAATTCTCCAGGACATTCATATTGTTCTGTATATGATGATAAAACTGGGGAATTATATTGTGTTGACCCTACTTGGTGTATCAGTAGAAATCCAAATAGATTTAAAGACACTCTAAAAGCTTCTAGCTTTTCGGATGAATTTATATTAATTGGACAAGATAAACTTTCTACAATGGATTTTCATAATACTTCTAATGTATTACCAAAAATTTTTTCACAAAAAAGTATAGATAGAAAATTAATTCTACAATCTATAGAAAAATTAAAAGGTTTTGGAATATCTTTTGATTACCCTATGGACATTCCTCTTCCATCAATTAGAACTGATAGGCTAGTTGGCGAAGATATTACACCATAAATAAATCATAGCCACCCATAAAACGAGTGGTTATGATTTATTTATTGATTACAAATTTTTTCAATTAATTCTTTATATTGTTCGACTAAGAATCTCAATGACTTTATCGAAATATGTTCATTGATTTCATGTGCTGTAATTGGTCCTGGTCCTAAGATGATTCTTTTCCCCTTAACCCAACTTGCCTCTGTCATAAAATTTGCTGTTTTTTTATTTTCTAGAAAATCAATATTATTAAAAAACGGTTGTATTTCTATCTCATAATAAATATCTGCTTTATATTTCTCACTTAATTCATTTATTTTTTGCTTTATTTTTTCTATATGCTCTTCTTTTGCAATTCTAAAATCTATAAAACTTTCGCACTTATCTGAAACCGAATTAATAGAATTTCCTCCATTAATTAAACCTATATTCATGGTTGTATAATTTACTTCATAATTATCATTTCTTTCAATTTTTATTTCTTTTTCATAGAAATTTTGTAATTCATTTAATAACTTTATCATTTCTAAATTCGCACTTTTACCCTTATCTGGTGTACTAGAATGTACTTTCTTTCCCTTTGTTTTTATTCTTACAGCTAAAAGTCCTTTACATCCTGTTATGATCTGATTATCAGTTGGCTCTCCTACAATGATATATTCTGGAAATTGTTCATGACTTTTTAATATTTCCTTTATTCCAGAAAAAGCAATTTCTTCATCATATGTGATATATACTTTTATTCCTCTTTTTAATGTATTTAAGTCAATTTCTGCTAGTGCTTGCAAAAATGCCGCTATCCCACCTTTCATATCACATACGCCTAATCCATATATATTATCATCTTTTACTTTTACATCAAATGGATTTATTGACCAACCTTCTATATAATTCACTGTATCACTATGTCCTATAAATCCTAAAATCGTTTTCCTTCCAATAGACATTATCAAATATTTTTCTTTCTTTTCTACATAAAATCCTAATTCCTTTATATAATTCTCTATATATGTTAAAAATTCTTGATTCTCTTTATCTTTTACAGTATTATATTTTACCAATGCTTTTAATATTTCAATTTCATTCATATTATACTTCTCCTAATTAGCTCTAAAAACAGCTTATTTATATTTCATTCAAAACTATTTATATAAAAAACTATCTCACAATTTTATAATTTTTCTTTACTCTTCGTTTTCCTAATGTTGCATTATATATTTCAAACAAGTATTTTATAGCTCTTTCATCTGAAATTTCATTTTTTGAACATAGTAAAATATATGGGGAATATCTAATTTTGTATAATTCTAAATCAAATCCCATTTTACGAAATCCTAATTTTTCATAAAATTTTGCCCTTTTTTGTCTAACTTGATTTTCTTCATCACTTCTACCTTCTCCAGTCTTTTCAATTTCTATAAATATACCATCATAGTCTTTATATAATTCTTTTAACAATTTTATCGCATTTGTTCCATAACCTTTGTTTCGATATTCTGATAAAATAGCAATATACTCTAATTGCACATATGGATTATCTTTTTGAAAATTTGTTATAATAAAGCCGACAAATTTCTCTTCTTCTATAATTTCAATGATATCTGTAATGTGATGATTATATGATTTTTTTAGAGTCATATATAATTTTCTTTCCATTCTTGGAAATATTTTTTTATATTCTCTAAATATAACTTTTTTAAATTCTTTTATATCCACTTTTTTTAGATACATATTAATTTTCCTCCATATTCTCTACAACTTTTTCTATTCTTTTTATAAATGTATCCTTATCACTTAATGCTTCTATAAATTCCTTTTTTGCAATTTCAAATTCTTCATCATATAGATAAGTTTTCGCATATCCATTTGGTCCATATTTATCATTTAAATGTTCATATACTTTTTGTATTCGTTCCTTTTTAGGGATACTAGGAAAATTATTGATATAATATATATATGCCCTTTTTATAGAAACATCTATACTTTTTATAGTTCTATCAGCAGTACTGACAATCTTTCCATATATACTTCTCGGTTCATGATTACTTGATGCTCTATGATCTTCAATAGCTTCTTTTATAATTTGAATTTCTTCTTCCGTAAACCATTTCTTTATTTTGTCATCTTTCATAA
This sequence comes from uncultured Clostridia bacterium, assembly GCA_944389225.1. Lineage (GTDB taxonomy): Bacteria > Bacillota > Clostridia > TANB77 > CAG-508 > CAG-269. The sequence continues at coordinate 25,634 of CALXLP010000007.1, forward strand.
AAATATCTGCTGATAATTTTTCATGTATTTTTGGATTTATATAATGTCCTAAATCATGATAAGCAGCTACTGTATATACAATATTTTTATTCGCTTCATATTCTTTTGCAATATTCAGACTTCTGTTAATAACTGTATGAATATGGTTAATACCATGAGATGGTTCATTTCTTTCATACAAAGGAAAGATTTCTGTTTCTATATAATTTTGTAATTCTGGATTTATTTCATCAATAATCGTTTCTAATTTTATATCTAATATATTCTCATCTTCATTTACTTTTACAAATACATTTATTTTATTTTTATCATCTAATAGATAAGAAATATATGGCTTTTCTAAAAGAAGAATTATTGCTAATCGTTTTTCTTTACTTAATAATTCTGGTATATCCATCCATTGAGAAGTATTTTCCTCAAAATCTTGTGGCGTACCTTCATATGTATTTGTTCGAAAGATTTCAAATAAAAACTTTCTATCTGAATATTCTAATGTCATTTTTCCTTTATAGACAAGATTTTTTACATCTATTCCTGTTTCTTCTTTAAATTCTCTGATTGCTGTATTTCTTGGATATTCCCTTTCTTCTATCTTTCCTCCTGGAATTTCATAATATCCTGCTTTTGGATTTTTCTCTTTATATTTTGTTACCACAACTTTTCCATTTTCAACTAAAAAACAACGTACAGCATGTCTTTCTTTCATGATAACTTTCTCCTCTTTTCCTTTTTCTATTTACTATATGTATATCATATTTCCATATTTTTTTCTATAAATATATGTTCTTTTATACAATTGATTGTATATAACCCCAAAAGAAAAAGAAGTTCAAAATTGAACTCCTTTTAGAAAATTCCTACAACTTCTCCATTTTCATCTATATCAATACTTTCTGCAGCTGGTACTCTTGGTAATCCTGGCATTGTCATAATTTTTCCTGCAAGTGCTACAATAAAGCCTGCACCAGTTTTTAATTCCAAATCTCTAATGGTGATATTGTATTCATCTTTACATTCTAGATTTTTAGGATCATCTGAGAAAGAATATTGTGTTTTGGCAATACAAACTGGAAGATTTGCATATCCTAATTCTTCAATTCTCTTCATTTCTTTTTGTGCTGCTTCTTCAAATACAACACCTTTTGCTCCATAAATCTTTGTTGCTACTTTTTCTATTTTTTCTTTAATTCCTTCATTTAAATCATACATATATTGGAAGTTTTCTTCTTTTTCTGTTAAATCTACTAATTTTTGAGCAATATCGATAGCGCCTTCTCCACCTTTTGCCCAACCTTCTACTAAACTTAATTCTACTCCTTTTTCTTCCAAATGTTTTCTTAGACACTCGATTTCTGCTTCTGTATCTGAATTAAATCTATTAATTGCCACAATGACATTTAATCCAAATTTATCTTTGATATTAGAAATATGTCTATATAGATTGTCTAATCCTTTTTCTAGACCTTCAATATTTTCTTCTTGGATTTTATCTTTTTCAATTCCACCATGATATTTCAATGCTTTTATTGTTGCAACAATCACAACTGCATCTGGTTTAATTCCTGCTTTTCTACATTTAATATCTAAGAATTTTTCTGCTCCTAAATCTGCACCAAATCCTGCTTCTGTAACTGTATAATCGGCTAATTTTAAAGCAAGTTTTGTTGCGGCAATACTATTACATCCATGAGCAATATTTGCAAATGGTCCTCCATGAATAATTGCTGGTGTATGCTCTAAAGTTTGTACTAAATTTGGTTTAATAGCATCTTTTAATAAGACAGCCATTGCACCTTGTGCTTTTAAGTCTTTTGCATAAATTGGTTTATCTTCTTCATTATATCCAATTAATATGTTTCCTAATTTTTCTTTTAAATCTTTAATATTTTCTGATAAGCATAAAACAGCCATAATTTCAGAAGCAACTGTGATATCAAATTTATCTCTTCTTGGTACGATTTTGCTTTCTCCTGAAAGTCCTGTTTCTACCACTCTTAGTTGTCTATCATTTAAATCTACACATCTTTTCCAAACAACTTCTTTGAATTTTAATTCATTTCCAAAATAGATATGATTATCAATTAAACTAGCTAATAAATTGTTAGCAGCTGTAATGGCATGAATATCTCCTGTAAAATGTAGATTAATATCTTCCATTGGAGCCACTTGTACTCTTCCTCCACCTGTTGCTCCACCTTTGATTCCAAATACAGGACCTAAAGATGGTTCTCTTAATGCCAAAATAGATTTTTTATTAATTTTTCTTAATCCATCAGCAATGGCAATAGACATGGTTGTTTTTCCTTCTCCTAATGGTGTTGGACTAATTGCTGTTACTAATATCAATTTTCCATCTTTTCTATCCTTTACTTTTTCATATAACTCTGAAGAAAATTTTGCTTTATATTTTCCATATAATTCTAAATCCTCTTCTTCTACATCTACTTTTTTTGCGACATCTACGATATTGTCTAATTTTGTATTTCTTGCAATTTCAATATCTGTCATTTTTTTCACTCCTTTTTTATTTATTTCATTTTTTTCTTTTAAGATATTTTTCTATTGTTTCTCTACATTTTATCTAAAGATATTTTTCATTCCCCCTTTTCTTTAATCTACAATGACTTGTCTATTTTCTAAGTATTCTTTCAAATGTCCTAAAACAGAAATATCTAAGTCTATTAGTTTATTTGGTAAATTATGTATATCAAACCATTTGCATTCTGTTACTTCATGGTCATTAAACTGTATATTTCCTTCATATTCTTCACAAAAGAACACATGATTCATAACATAAACCTCATCTTGATTAGGATATACATGATATGTTTTTGCTCCTGAAAATATTCCATATAACTTTGGATTTACTGGTGTTATATTCATTTCTTCTTTTAGTTCTCTATTTAATGCATCTAAGTATGTTTCTCCAAGTTCCATTCCTCCACCATGAATTCCCCAGTTTCCGTCATCTGCTCGTTTCTGTAATAATATTTTATTATCTTTACATATAATTAATCCTACTCCAGACATAACAATTGGTTTATGTCCTATTTTTTCTCTCATATCTTTTATATAATTTTTCATATTTTATACATTCCTTTGTTTTTTATATTCGTGAAGTACTGTGTAGCATTCTTCACATTGATATATCAAAATCTTTGATTTCGTTAACACACTTTCCTTATATAAGCAATCCTGCTACAACACCTATTAATGCTCCAACAAGTACTTGTACTGGTGTATGTCCTAAAACTTCTACTAATTTTTCTGAAACTTGTACGCCAGTAAGACCTGGTGTCTCTACTAATTTATTTAATAAAGCTGCTTGTTTTCCAGCTGCTCTTCTAACCCCACAAGCATCATACATAACTACAAATGCAAATGCAAATGATAAGGCAAATAATGGTGTATCTACACCTTCATATTTTCCTATTAATGTTGCTAAACTTGTCACAACTGCTGAATGTGAACTTGGCATTCCACCAGCACCTAAAATTCTTTTAAAATTAAATTTCTTTGTTTTTACCAAATCATATAGTAATTTGAATAATTGTATACAAAACCACAATAATAGTGGTACATATATATATTTATTTTGAATAAATTGCATAAATCCATTCATTCTTTAAAATATCCCCCTTATACTTTATTCGGCTTCAAAGTTTTCTTCTTTCTTTTCACCGTTTTCATCATTTAGTAATATTGTTATTTTCTTTTCTGCATTTTCTAACATTTTGTTACATTCTTTTGAAATTTTCATTCCCTCTTCAAATTTTACAACAGAATCATCTAAATTCAAATTTCCATTTTCCAACTCATTAATAATTTTTTCCAATTCTTGAATTTGTTCTTCAAAACTCTTTTTCATTTTTATCTCCTATCTTTCTTATTCATATAGTTTTATTAACATATGATTCTTTATTCTACTATTGTGTAACTGTATTTGTAGATATATCTACTGTATACCATGTTAAAACTGCTGTTGTTTCTGCATCATTTACAGATACATGATAAATATTCCCCTCTTTATTGGCAATATTAAAGGTTACACCTTGGTCTGTTCCATACTCATTTTTTACAAGTTCAATCACTTTTTCTTCTTCAGTTTGTTCTGTATTTACTGTTTGTTGTTCCTCAGTTCCTACATAATCACTATTGATTTCTTCTTCTGTTGCATTTGGTTGTATAGTAGGTGTCACAGGTTCATTTACTATATTTTCTGTATCTGTCTCATTTTCTTCTACTGTATTTGTCTTTGTTGTTTCATTCAAATCTATCTCATTAATAATATTTTGATCATTTCCGTGTATCTTCTTGTCTGTTATATAGACTATAACAAGCCATTCCTATCATGATAACTAACAATATAATGGTAATTATCATTAGTACCTTTTCTTTTATTCCCATTTGTTTTATTCTCCTTATCTTAATTTATTTTTGATTTCACTTGTCCAATTTTCTTATATAATTTTTGCTTGTTTTTCTCCATCTTTCAATCGAATTGAAATTTCATCTTCTGTTTGTAAATCTGTTATGCTTTTCACAATCTTTCCGTCTTTCTCAATGATAGAATATCCTCTAGTTAAGGTTTTTAATGGGCTTAATGTATCTAATTTTGATACTAACTCAATATATTTGTTCTTATTTTTTTCCTTTATTTTATTAATGACATTTTCTAATTGTTTCACATAAGAATCTATTTTAATATAATTTTCTTGAATTCTTCTTGTTGGCTCTTTAAAAACAGAACTTGACATACATTTATCATATCGTAATTTCATAATTTCCAATTTTTTGGTTAATGCCATCTTTAATCGATTTTGATATGTATTGATTTTCTGTTTTACTTCATAGATATCTGGTACAGCCAATTCTGCTGCAGCTGATGGTGTTGGTGCTCTTAAATCTGCCACAAAATCAGAAATTGAAAAATCAGTTTCATGCCCTACTGCTGAAATAATTGGAATTTTCGATTCATAAATACTATATGCAACAACTTCCTCATTAAATGGCCATAAATCTTCTAGAGAACCTCCTCCTCTTGCCAAAATGATGACATCTGCTAGTTGGTTTTTATTCATATAAGCAATACCTTCTGCAATTTTTTCTGCCGCACCTTCCCCTTGAACAGGTACTGGTAAGAGTCTAATATAGACATTTGGATTTCTTCTTGTGGATACATTAATAATGTCTCTTATTACAGAACCTGTTTGTGAAGTTAATACACCAATCACTTTTGGCATCATTGGTATTTTTTGTTTATGACTTTGATCAAATAGTCCTTTTTTTTCTAATTCTTCTTTTAATTTTTGATATTTGGTATATAAATCTCCTACCCCATCTTCTTCCATAACTTTTGCATAGATTTGGTAAACCCCATCTCTTTCAAATACAGAAACAGAGCCTAATATATATACTTTCATACCATCTTTTGGTTCAAAGTTTAATTTTTGTGCATATGATTTGAACATAATACATTTAATTAAAGAATTTTCATCTTTCAATGTAAAATATAAATGTCCTGTATAGTGATGTTTGAAATTAGAAATTTCACCCTTTATTAAAATATTATTTAAATATTCATCATCTGCAATCTTATTTTTTATATATTTATTTAAATCTGTTACACTAATTGCCATTTCTGCGTATTTCATATCATACTTCCTCTAATTTAAACTAGGGATATATAAAATATCCCTGCCTTATCTATTTGTTGACAATACTTGCCAATATTCCATTCACAAAGTTTTTTGATGAATCTTCTCCATATTTTTTAGCTAATTCCACTGCTTCATTAATTACCACTTTAAATGGTATATCTTTATATTGAATTTCATAGATGGCTAGCTTTAATATAGATAAATCTATTTTAGAAATTCTATCAATTTTCCAATCTGATTTCAAATTTTTTTCAATTAATCCTAAAATTTCTTCTTTATGTTTTTCAATTCCTAAAACTGCATCTTCTATATATTCTCTTGCATCTTTATTTTCTATATTTTCGCTTTCAAAATATAAGTCAATTTGTTCTTTTAAGTTATCTTGTTTTTGTATTTCCAAACTATAAATTAATTTAAAAGCGCTTTCTCTAATCGCTGTTCTATTCATATCCATTCCCTTCTACATTTTATCTATAAAACTTTTTAATTTTGTTTTTACATCTTCTTTGTTTCTTTGCACATAATTTCCAATAAATGCACCTAAAAATAACACAACAATTGCTAATATTAATTTATCTAATCCTGTTATTAAAATCAGAATTGCTATGATTACTCCAATAATTGCTCCTCTAAATTGATTCCAAAAATCTTTAAAATTGTTCATGCTCTCACAACCTTTCTTAACTCAAAGTGATAATTATTACTTTATGCCTCTTGTGGTTTGTCTGCAACTTTCTTAACGGTTATATTGACTTCATTTACTTCTAAATCTGTTGCCTTCTTAATTTTGTCTTTTATACTTGTTTGTAATTTTGCAGATAAATCTTTTATTACTGCTTCTGAACTGACAACTAAATTTGCATATACTTTTACATTATTATCTTTATCTAACTCTACTCTTGTTGTTACATCTTCTGTGCTTTCAAATCCTTTTGCTACTGAGTTTACTAAATTTTCAATCGTTTCTTTAGAAATCATTAATTTACCACTTTCATTTTCTAATAGAACACCTTGTCTTTCTTTGATTTGTTCTTTTGAAGTTGAATCAAAGAATATACATTTTATAGAAAGTAAGATAAATACAACACTAACACCTAATACTATTTTTCCTGAAACATCTCCTGTTAATATATTATTAACAATTCCTCCAACTAGTTCTGGTTCTAGCCATCCAAATACTAACAAACATGCTAAAATAGATAGTATTAACATGACATATGAATATATGATTAATGTGATTTTTTCTAAAATTTTCATTTCATTTCTTCTCCTTTTATTTATGATTTTCTTTTTACTTTTTATTGATTTTCTTCATTCTTGTTTTCTTCTTCTGTTTGTGGTTCCTCTTCTTTTTCGTTCATAACTGCATCTGTATTAACACCTTGAACATGTACATTTACTTCTTGTACTTTTAATCCTGTCATATTTTCTACTGATTTCTTTACTCTGTTTTGGATTTCAAAAGCAACATCAGGTATTCTTGAACCATATTCCACAATAATATTTACATCTATCTTTGCTGTATCTTCCTCAATGTCTACTTTAATTCCTTTTGCTAGATTTTTCTTTCCACTTAATACTTCTGTAATTCCTCCTGCAAATCCTCCAGACATTCCTGATACACCTTGTACTTCTGAAACAGCAACACCTGCTATAACAGCTACAACATCACTTGATATTTGAATTCCTTCATTTTCTGTTTTTATTTCTTCATCTAATTCTACAACTTCCCCATTTTCTACATTTTTATTTTCTTCTTCCATATAAACCCCTCCTCGTTCTATTTTTCTGTGCAACAATATCTTTTCTTAAAAAGAAAAAAGATATACTTATTTTTCCATATAAGTATATCAATTTTTTCTTAAATTTACAACCATTTTCACAATATTTACACTTTTTTAAGAAATTGAAACGTTAGGGACGTGTCAAATTGTTTCAAAATGTAATAAAAGGGACAGACCTCTAGAAATAGCAATTATCATTTTCATTATCATATCTATTCCTTAAAGCCTGCCTTTTGTTTATTCAAAAACATCAAATTCTTGTATAGGATTTCCCCTTAAATAATCTTGTATTGTCATTCTTTTGGCATTTTCACCTTGTATCTCTAAAACTTTTAAAATACCTTCTTTACATTTTATGAATATACCATCTTTAGGATCTGATATGATAACTGTACCATTTGTTAAAAATCCTAAATTTTCTGCATGTATTTCATCTTCTCCTGCCACATTTACTTTCCAGAACTTTATCTTTTTTCCATTTAAAAATGCATAGGCTCCCATGATAGGGTTTAACCCTCTAACTAAATTTTTAATTTCTTCAGCTGTTTTATGATTCCAATCAATTTTTGCCATATCTTTTGATAGCATTGGTGCAACTGTATAGTCTTCTCCTTGCTTTTCTCTTGGTGCGGTTCCTTTTTCGATTTGTTTTAATGTTTCTACTAATAACTTTCCACCAATCATTTTTAATCTATCCCATAATTCCCCTGTTGTTTCTTCTTCACCAATTTGCACTTCTTCTTTTAAAATCATATCTCCTGTATCCATTCCTACATCCATATACATAGTTGTCACACCTGTTACTTTATCTCCATTTAATACTGCCCATTGAACAGGTGCTGCCCCTCTATATTGAGGTAATAATGATGCATGAACATTAATACAGCCATATGGTGGGATATCTAATATTTCTTTTGGTAAGATTTTTCCATAAGCTACTACACAAATAACATCAGGTTGCAATGCTTTTAATTCATTTACAAATTCTTCATTATTTTTCACTTTTTCTGGTTGATAAATTGTTAAATTCTTTTCCGTTGCAAATTCTTTTACAGGACTTGGAATCATTTTCATTCCTCTTCCTTTTGGTCTATCTGGATTTGTTACCACACCGATAATTTCATGACCTGCTTCATAGATTGCTTTTAGGCTTTCTTCTGCAAAGTCTGGTGTTCCCATAAATACAATTTTCATAAAATTCTCCTTTATTCTTTTTTATATCTTTCTTCACTCAAATCATATATCTAGTTGGAAAAGAATTGTGCTTTTGGCTATGCTGAGCTTGTTAAGGCTTTGCCTGTTACAAGGTCAGTATGCAGTAGCTGGCAGACAAGTCGAAAATCAATGAGGCGTGCTTTACGCACGTTGATTTGATTTTCGATGAAGTCTAACAACGCCAAAACGCAATTATTTTTCAACTATTTATTTTTCTGGTTCAATGTATTCCAAAGTACCTGGAATGATTTTATCAATAAATAATTCTCCTTCTAAGTGGTCAAGTTCATGTGAGATAGCTTGTGCTAATAATTCTTTTGCCTTTACTCTCATTCGCTTTCCATCTCTATCTGTATATTCTGCTACCACTTCTGCTGGTCTGATGACTTTTGCAAATTCATTTGGAAAACTCAAGCATCCTTCATCCACTTCTTGTTCTCCTTTTGTTTTAATGATTATTGGATTGATTAATACAATTGGACCATGGTCATCATATAAATCAATTACCACAATTCTCTTTAGCACACCTACTTGAACAGCAGCTAGTCCCACTCCATTATATTTATGCATCGTTTCTATCATATCATCAATTAAAGATTGTATTTTTTCACTTGCAATATCTTCTTCTGGAACTTCTCTTGATTTTTTCTTTAAAATGTCATCTCCTTGATATCTTAGATTTCTAATTGCCATCTATATTCCTTCCTTTCATTAACTCATATTGTTTGGATTAATATCAATTGCAATCCTTGTATCTTTTATATTTTCTTGATATATCTCTTTTAGACAAGCATTTAAAACTTCATTTGCTTCTTCTGTCATCTTTCCTTTTATAATAATTCTCCACCTATATCGATTTTGAATTTTATCAATTGGACAAGGCATTGGTCTTAAAACTTTAAACTCTTCTTTATTTAATCTTTTTTCTAAATACTGATATATTTTACTAGATACATTCTTTATCTCTGCCTCTTGATAACTATTCAATCCAATCAATATTATATCGCAAAATGGCGGATATTTCAACTGTTCTCTAAGTGCAATTTCTGTTTCATAAAATAAATCATAATTTTGTTTTTGTGCACAAATAATGCTAAAATTATCTGGGTTATATGTTTGAATAACCACTTTTCCTGGCAAATTTTCTCTACCTGCTCTTCCTGCTACTTGTGTTAAAATTTGGAAAGTTCTTTCATTTGCTCGATAATCATCAATATTCAAGGAACTATCTGCCGCAATAACTCCGACTAAAGTAACATTTGGGAAATGATGTCCTTTTACCACCATTTGTGTTCCAATTAAAATATCAATATTTTCATTTCTAAATGTATTTAAAATAATTTCATGTGAATTCTTTTTGGTTACTGTATCAATATCCATTCGAATAGTGGATGCTTCTGGAAATTGTTTATGAATTTCTTGTTCTAATTTTTGCGTTCCTGTTCCGAAATATCGAATTTTATCACTATGACATTCTGGACAAACAGTCACAATATTTTCTTCATGTCCACAATAATGACATTTTAATTTTCTTTCATAACTATGATATGTCATACTAATATTACAATTTGGACATTTTACGGTATACCCACAATTTCTACACATGATAAATGTAGAATATCCTCTTCTATTTAAAAACAAAATCGTTTGTCTTTTCTGTTTCAAGTTTTCTTCAATACTATTATATAATTCCATACTAAGCATTGAACGATTTCCATTTGCCAATTCTTGTTTCAAATCAATAATTTCTACTTTTGGAAGTGAAGATTGATTAGCTCTTTTGGTCAATGTTAGTAATTGTATTTTTGTATTTCCAAATGCATCTTCATTTGTCGCGTTATAAAAAGTTGTCATATCTGGTGTTGCACTTCCCAATACCAATGGTGCTTGATTTTCTTTTGCTAAAACTTTTGCAATTTCTTTCGCATTATATCTTGGATTCGTTTCTGACTTATATGAGCTATCATGTTCTTCATCTATAATGATGATTCCAATGTTTTCAATTGGTGCAAATATAGCAGATCTTGCACCTATGACAATTCTTGCCTTTTTCTCGCGAATTCTTTCCCATTCATCATGTCTTTCACCAATGGATAATTTACTATGTAAAATAGCAATTTCATCTTTTCCAAATCGTGAAATAAATCGATCTAACATTTGTGGTGTTAACGATATTTCTGGAACTAATACAATCGCATTTTTTCCAATGTTTAATACCTTTTCAATTAATTGTAGATACACTTCTGTTTTTCCAGAACCTGTCACACCATATAGCAAAAATTGTTTATATTCTTCTTTATCTATTGCTTCTTCAACACTTTTATAAGCAATCTCTTGTTCTTCTGTTAATTTTAGCTTATATGTTTTTTCACAATCTCTCCCCAATAGTGGATTTCTTTCAACCTTTTTTTCTATAATTTCTAAATAACCATTCTTAACCAAAGTATTGACAATTCCTCTTGCACAATCTGTAAACATTTCTATTTCTGGTACAGTTGCTCCTTCATTATCTTTTACAAAATTTAATACCTTTTTCTGTTTATCTGATTTTATCTTTTCAGTCTGTATTTCAAATTCAATCTCTTCTATCTCTTTTTTTAAATATACACAATTGATCGTTTTATCTTGAATTCTTTTTTCTTTATTTTTGTTTCTTGTTCCTGGTGTTAGCATTAATTTGATGCAATCTGATACATTACAAAAATATCGCTTTGCCATCCATTTTGCTAGTGCAATTTGTTTATTGCTCAAATTTTCTTCTAATTTTGCAATATCTTTTACTTCAAATTGTGATTTTTCTTTGATTCCTACTACAAACGCTTCTGTTAGTTTTCCACCATTACCAAAAGGAACTAATACTTTACTTCCTACTAATATTAGTTCTTCTAATTCCTTTGGTATGTTATAGTCAAAGGTTCTATTTAGTTTTTTGGCTCCTCTATTGATAATGACTTCTGCTACCATTTTTCTCTCCTTTTCTTGCCTTTAAGTATATCAAAGTTTCTTTTTTTTAACAAGGATAAATAATGATTTCCCATACAAAAATATACTCAATGAAAAACACACTTTCTAGTGTCTATTTCATTTGAGTATACTCTAATCTTTTTATTTCTATTAAAAATTTTTCTTTCTAATAAATACAATTTCTAAAACCAAAACATTCTCTTTCATTCCATGAATTTGCCCAAGAATTCCAACAAGCTGCCATATACAATCCATTGTCTCCATAATAACCACCTCTTATAACAACTGGTAATGAATAATTGTTATCTGCAGTATTATAGTTTCCTAATGTATAGCAAAATGTATTTCCTGTAAAATCATAGATATTTACCACTCTATTTTCTTCTGAAGCACCTGTAGTAATTATTGTCCTTTGTTCTTTTTTCTTTATTGTATTTTCAACTGCCTCAGAATTTGTATTAAAGTCTATCCATGTATTTTCTCCATCTATCGCATATTTTCCTCTATCCAAGTGCATATCATGGTTTGAATAATTTCCCCATTTTTCACTATCTTCAGCTATATCTGCTACTGTCAATTCATCACTTTTTACTTCTAAAAATTTGCATGCTAAATTATATTGAATATCATACATTAAACTACTTGTTCTATTTCCTAAACTATATGTTTCACAAATATTTTCTGCCTCTTCAATTGTTACCCAATTATATGGATACATATCAATTTTTACAGCTGATTGGGTTGCATTACTGCTTTCCGTTCTTGGTTCAAGACTTCCCATTTCATATCTTCCGATATAAAAACCACCATTTTCTTTGATACTATTTAACATTTTCATATAATTATTGTTATATTCTTCCTCTGTCATTCCACAACCTTCATACCATATATCAGAATTTGTTAATCCCCAACCCCAAGTATCTTTATAATCAATTGAATATTCATTTAAAGCATTATATAGTTCTTCTTTTGTATTTGCATCTTTCGTAATACTTTTAGGCACTTCTATCCATACATATTCATTTCCATTTTTATCTGCAATTACTAATCCAGAATTCAAATCTCCCTCTACATACTTGCAATCATCGTCTGGATAATATGGTGTTGTTTCCTCTGTACTTGGTAATGGCTTATTCATAAAAATAATATCTCTACTTCCAATGACCACATGTCCATTTTCTTCTATTTGTCCTCTTTCTTCTGATGTAATCAAACCTTCCTCTTCTAAATTATCTAACAATTCATCTAATGCTTGTGCTGTGTTTTCTGTCAAATAACTATCTGATTGCTGTTCTACTTTCCATAAATCTTTTCTTTCCTCTACGGTTGCTCCTCTTGTTTCTATACTTGCTTCACTTGCCCTTGTTAAAATTCCATTGTTTCCTGTCAATGTTGCAATCGCTACACCTGCCAAGATTAATAACACAACAATTGTAATTACTAATGCAATAAGTGTAATTCCTTTTTTTCTTCTTAACATTTGTATTTTTCCCCCTCATTTGTTTGTAGTTTATTTTTTTAGCATATCAATAAATTTCATAAAAAAATACCCTACTTTTGTCTGGTATTTTTTAATGCTTTTTTGTGGGACAATTAATCATATCAATCATTAATTGGAGGGATATATATGTTTGAAATTTCTAAATACAAAAAAAGTAATGTAAAAATTTCTATTCGATTACCTGAAAATATGAATGAAATATTGAAAAAAATCGCCAAAAAAGAAAATATGAGTTTTAATAATGTCATTGTTAGTTGCATCCAAAATTCTTTAGATGAAATGGAATTAGATAAATACAAAAATGTTGATATCTATGATGATAAAGAATTAAAAGTTTAAAAAAACAAATACTAATTTCTTTTTATTAGTATTTGCTTTTTTATTCTTTTTATGTTTCTTTTACTTTTTCTTTTTTATAGATTACAAATAAATTTTTGATACATATTAATATACCACATAAAAATATAAGCATATGTCTATACACAAATCTAGGATGTAAAAGTGTATGATTTGCCAGTACTACATACCATACCAAAGGCATCATAGATATCATTAAAAATGGTAAACTTTCTTTTATATATTCTGACCTATTTTGTAATTTAATTTGCATATTATGTATAGTCATAAATCTAACAATTACCATGATAATAAGCAAAATTAAAATATATTGTATATTATTTAACAAAAAGATTCTTAATTCTTCTAACAATTCTAATCCACTATTTGGATTATATCTTTCTGTTCTATAAAATACTTGTGTAATTGCTGATTTTATTAATCCTTCCTGATACAATATATCATATATTATCCACTTACTTACCCATGTGAATATATATCCAACAAACCATATAACAGTTGATTTCAATATAATTTTTATAAATGTTTTACAATCTTTTTCTTCCTTTTGTTTAGCTAATATATAAATACATAATGGCATTGCAAGTGTAATTAAAGGTACTGTTAAGAAGTCTACAAAATTTGTTATACAACCTATTACAAAAAAATACATATATAGATTTTGTATTCTATCAATTCGTTTTAATAAAATAATGCAAGATATCATCATCACAATAAATACTGGACTGCTTTCTAATGAGTATGATACGAAAAAATATCCTTGCATAAAAAGTGCATATCCAAATATTATTGCTATGATTGTTCCCAGTTGTTTTCTTAATAAATACATTAAGTAGATAAACATGGCAATAAATAAAACGAGTAGCAAAATCCTTATTCCCATGATGTTAAAAAAGATTAACAATATTCTATATATTGGCATATATCCATGCCAGTACCTACCATATGTAATTGATGTATCTATTTTTCCCTCTAAAAAATCATGTAATTCTCCTACTGGATTATATTCATCTGTTATATTAACAATCATTTCTCCATTTTCATCCACATTAATAGATGCTAATTCGCCTAATGTATCTGTTAATCCTCTCTTTGTTTCCCCTTTTTTATAATTTTTTCTCATAGACATATACGAATATATGGGATCCGTATTATCTATAGAGTATGCTTCATTTATAATGATTGCATCTGTATAATTATTATTCTTAATTGGTGAAAATTCCGCTATTTGATATGCATTTCCTTCTTTTAAAAGAATATCTGAAGAACTTTTCACATTTTCTTCTATCATTTCTGATGGAAATAAAGAAGTGATGTATAGACTAAGATTAAATATAATAAATAAGATGCCCCATACTTTTGCATATTTTATTATTTTTTTAAATATGTTTTTCATATGTTCATAATTCCTTTATCTTATATTTATTTTTATTCATTGCTAATTTACAAATTAGCATGACATGTCTTATGCCATCTCGTATTGTTCGTATATGAGACTTTTTGTGTCTTAAATCTTTTCTTAAAATTGTTGGTACCTCTAAAATTTTTAGGTTATTTATTTTTGCTTTTATAATCATTTCAGAAGCATATTCCATTCCGCCTTGAACTAAATGTATCTTTTTCATACTTTCTGTATTATATGCTCTTAATCCACAATGATAATCTTTAACAGGTGTATGAAAAAAGAAATTGGCAAATGCAGATAACCCTTTTACCCCTATTTTATGTGATGTAGACATAGCACCTTTTTCTATACCACCTTGAAATCGATTGCCTACTACTAAATCATATCCCTCTCTCAAGCCTTTTATATAGTCTTGCAAATTGCTAAAATCATAACTTCCATCACTATCTCCCATAATACAGTACTTACCATTTGCATGATTCATACCATTGATTAACGTATTTCCATATCCTTTTTTCTTGCAAATCGTTACTCTTACACCATTGTTTTTAGCAATTCGTCTACTATTATCTTTACTAAGATTATCAGCTACTAAGATTTCTGCATCAAGTTGATTTTCTTGTATGCATTTCTTTATTTCTTTTATACAATATTCTAATGATTTTTCTTCATTTAAACATGGTAATATGAATGTAATTTCTTTCTCCATTTGTATTTCTCCCTATCATTTTCCATTTATTTATATCATACCATATCTTTTATTTCAATATTAACCTTATTAAGATAATTATTCAGTATATAATTTTTTTTAATAATGAGTTCTTAAATATTTATTTTTCATAAATGACGAATGCGATTGGAGTGCTTGTAGCCTTTCTTCATATAAAAGAAATGAGGAAGCGGGAATAGCGAGAGGCTCGTTTCTTTTATAGTTAGAAAGGCTAGAGCACGTATTGAGTCAAGGAATTTATGAAAAATAAATATTTAAGAAGTCATTTAATCTACAATATCCTTACTACTGAATAGTTCTATGAAAATCATAAATATGCACATAAAAAAACTACTCTTGATCACATCAAAAGTAGTTCTTTATTTCTATGCAGTTTCTTTTTCTTCATTTTCTGGCACTTGTCTTTTCTTTTTACCTTTTTGTTGTTTTGGTTTATTATTATTTACAACAATATCTGGTGCCTCATTATTTAATATCGTTTGTTTTGTAATAATACATTTTTCAATATTTGGATTTGATGGGATATCAAACATGATATCTCTCATTCTTTCTTCAATAATAGAACGCAATCCTCTTGCTCCTGTCTTTCTTTCAATTGCTTTATCTACAATTGCACCTAATGCCTCTTCTTCAAATATTAATTCTACACCATCAATTTCAAATAATTTTTGATATTGTTTGATTAGTGAATTTTTAGGTTCTTTTAATATTGCAATTAATGCATTTCTATCTAACTCTTGTAATGTTGCCACAATTGGTAATCTTCCAATAAATTCTGGAATTAAACCAAATTTTAGTAAATCTTGTGGTAATAACTCTTTGAAAACTTCATATTGACTAACATCTTTTGTACTCTCTATTTTAGAACCAAATCCGATAGATTTTTTTCCTGTTCTATCTTTGATAATATTTTCTAATCCTTCAAATGCCCCTCCACAGATAATTAATATATTTTCTGTATTAATTTGGATCAACTCTTGATTTGGATGTTTTCTTCCTCCTTGTGGTGGTACTGATGCTATGGTTCCTTCAATAATTTTTAGTAAGGCTTGTTGTACACCTTCTCCACTAACATCTCTTGTAATAGATGGGTTTTCTGATTTTCTAGTAATTTTATCAATTTCATCTATATAAATAATACCTTTTTCTGCTTTTTGTACATCTCCATCTGCTGCTTGAATAAGTTTTAATAAGATATTTTCTACATCTTCTCCAACATATCCAGCTTCTGTTAATGTTGTTGCATCAGCAATTGCAAATGGTACATCTAAAATTCTTGCCAAAGTTCTTGCAAGTAGCGTTTTTCCACATCCTGTTGGTCCTAACAATAAAATGTTACTTTTTTGTATTTCTACATCATCATCCTTACTTGCATATTCTTCATGTGCAATTCTTTTATAATGGTTATATACTGCAACAGATAATGTTTTTTTGGCATCTTCTTGCCCAATGACATAATCATCTAATACTTTTTTAATTTCTCTTGGACTTGGAATATCATTTAATTCATTTAATGTATATCCTGCTTTATCATCATCATAAAGCTCTGCTTCTATAATACTATTGCAAAGATCAATACATTCATCACAAATATATACACCCGGACCCGCTACAATTTTTCTTACATTTTCTTGCGCCTTACCACAAAATGAACATCTTACACTTTTTGGTACATCATTTTTTGCCATTTCATTCTCTCCTTAATTTTTAAAATCTCTTATATTATATTAAATTTAATAATTATTATACACTAATTTTATCTGTTCATTCTATATAAAAAGATTTTATTTATTTTCTTTTGTCCATAATTCCATCAATTAATCCATATTTTAAAGCTTCTTCTGCTGTCATGTAATTATCTCTTTCTGTATCTTTTTCTATTTGTTCAACTGTTTGTCCTGTTCTATCACTTAAGAATTTTGTTAATTTTTCTCTTGTTTTTACTAAGTGATCTGCATGAATTTTAATTTCTGTTGCTTGACCTGAAAGTCCGCCACCACCGATTAATGGTTGATGAATTAAGATTTCTGCATTTGGTGTTGCAAATCTTTTTCCTTTTTCTCCAGCAGCTAATAGCGCTGCTCCCATACTAGCTGCCATTCCTATACAGATTGTTGATACTGGGCATTTTATATAATTCATTGTATCTATAATTCCCATTCCGTCTGTAATAGAACCTCCTGGTGAATTAATATATAAGTTGATATCTTTGTCTGGATCTTCTGATTCTAAGAATAATAATTGTGCAATCACTAAACTTGCTGTTGTTGGATTAACATCTTCTCCTAAAAAGATAATTCTGTCTTTTAATAATCTTGAGAAAATATCATAAGATCTTTCTCCTTTGCTAGTTTGCTCTATAACATAAGGTACTAAACTTGCTTTTTCTAACATATTAAATTCCTCCTTTAAATTTTTATTGGTTTTATTGAACTCTTTTATTTTCATTTTGACAATTATAATAACTATATGCTACCGAATTATGATTGTCAAAAAAGCTGGGGTTAAAATTTAACTATGAAATTTAACACCCCAACCTTTCATGATTTTATTCTATTTTATTTTTGCATTTTCTACTAAAAATTCAATTGCTTTTTCTGATTCTAATCCTTGTTTGATGTAATTTCTTACATTTTCATTTTTTAAGAATTCTTCATCATTTTCTCTACCATAATTTTTAGCCATTTCTTTTATTTTTTCATCTATATCGATGTCTGCTACCTCTATTTTTTCAGCTTTAATAACTGCTTCAATTGCTAAACGAGATTTGATTGCTTCAATTGCTTGAGGCTCATATTCTTTTTGCATTTCTTCTCTTGTTTTACCCATCATTTGAAGATATTGATCTAATTTTAATCCTTGATATGATAATCTTTGTTCCATATCTTTTAACATATTTTCTGTTTCTGTTTCTATCATTCCTGATGGAATATCCACTTTTACATTTTCACATACTGCTTTGATAACAGCATCTTGTGTTTCATATTTTGCTCTTTCATCATTTTGTTTTTGTTGTTTTTCTTTAATACTTTCTTTTAATTCTTTTAATGTATCAAATTCGCTAACATCTTTTGCAAATTCATCATCTAATGCTGGTAATTCTTTTTTCTTGATTTCATTTACTTTTACTTTAAATGTAGCATCTTTTCCTGCTAAATCTTTTGAAAAATATTCATCTGGGAATTTTACTTTAATATCTTTTTCTTCATCAATTTTCATTCCAATAATTTGGTCTTCAAATCCTGGGATAAATGTATTGCTTCCAATTTCTAAGTCATGATTTTCTGCTTTTCCGCCTTCAAAAGCCACTCCATCTACAAATCCTTCAAAATTAATATTTGCAATATCTCCTTTTTCTACAGGTCTATCTTCTACAGATATTAATCTTGAGTTATGTTCTTGCATATGTCCTAATTCATGCTCTACATCTTCGTCTGTTACTTTATATTCAATTTTTTTAATTTCTACACCTTTATATTTTCCAAGTTCTGCTTCTGGTTTTGTTTGGAATACAGCTGTAAAAATTAAGTCTTGTCCTTTTCCAATTTGTGTTACTTCTATATCTGGTCTACTAACAACTTCTAATTTATTTTCTTCTACTGCTTTTTCTAATTCTTCTGGAACCACTTCATTAAAAGCATCTTCATAGAATATTTCTTTTCCATAATATTTTTCAACAATATTCATTGGAGCTTTACCTTTTCTGAATCCAGGGATATTAAAATATTTTGCACTTTTAAAATATACTTTTTTAATAGCCTCATCAAATTTTTCAGCTTCTATTGTTACATTTAATTTTACTTCATTTGCGTTTTTTGTTTTTTCTACTTTACATTCCATTCTTATTCAATCCTTTCTTTAATCATATAGCTTAATTATTATACCACATTTTTCCTAATTTGCAAGGATTTTTAAATATTTTTTGAAAAAATACTTGTTTTTTTCATACTTTTGTGTTAAACTTGTTAATAGTCAGTTTATTTTAAAAATTAGGAGGTGCAATTCAGAATGGCTAAATGTGCAATATGTGAAAAATCAGTTAATCATGGAAATAAACTTAGCATTACACGTTCTCACATCAGTAAAAGATCACCACGTACTTGGAAACCAAATTTAAGAAGTGTTAAAGTTACAGAAAATGGTGAAACAAAGAGAATTTATGTATGTGCTAAATGTTTAAGAGATGGAAAAGTAAAGAGAGCATAAGCTCTTTTTTTGATACAAAATATTTTTAGTATAAGGAAAAAGACCGCAACGAACGCGCGGTCTTTTTCCTGTTACTTCCGAAAGACGTCCTCAATAGAACGGATAACTCCTTCCGGAGCCTCCTTTGCGGGTACGTAGCGATCCGGCATTCTTATTTCGAAATGGCGAGTTTGCTTTTCCTCCCAAGGGACCGTTTTTAAATACCTTACAGTCGTCCACTGATTATTGCTCTGACTGCTGACATGTAAATAGTCCCTTGTTAGCGAATATCCTGCTTTCAAAAGAACCATATACGCTAATACCATGTTCCATGGAAATTTAGCGTCAATTCTTATTCCTTCTTCTCCCATCCGTTCTGAGACTTTTTCTTCTTTCATTGTAACTCCTCCTATTTTCTTTTGTATGACAAATTTTTCTGTCATCCTTTTAATTATATCACTTTTTATACATTTTCTCAAATTTTATGTTAATTTTTTTACTTTCTTCCCTTTTTATTATACAAAACTATTAATTTTTATCTTTAATTCCAAAAATTAGTTTTACAAAACCTCTCAAAAATTTTGGAACTTTTTTAACTACAATCGTCATATATGTATCCCTCCTTTTATATTAGCATGCTAGCCACATAAATCCAACGCATACCACAACTACTCCTATCATAAATAACCAGCCTGTTATTGGAAGTAATAAAACTAATAATATGCCTAATCCTAAACCTATTAAACAAATTGCTAATGTCTTTTTAAACAATTTTAACATGCTTATTACCTCCATTCTCTTTTGTATATTATATTCCTGACTTTCTTTTATGTTACATTTATGGTAACTCTTTTTAAAACTATCTATAAATCAATCTAGATTTCTATTATTAATCCTGTTTACAATTTGTTTCCCACCTTTATCCATTGACTTTTCATTAATTTTTCTTTAAAATATATAGTAATTTCAAGAAAAGACACAATACTTATCATAAGAAGGGATGATATATGAATAAAAAAGATGCAGTAAAAATGATAGAAATTTTAAAGCAAACTTATCCAGATGCTACTTGTAGCTTGGATTTCGAAACACCTTTTCAAGCAGTTGTTGCTGTTATTCTTTCTGCACAATGTACAGATGAAAGAGTTAATAAAACAACACCTGCCCTTTTTGAAAGATGTAAAACCGTAGAAGATTTTGCAAATATAGATATAAAAGAATTGGAAGATTTTATTCATCCTTGTGGCTTTTTTAAGAATAAAGCCAAAAATATTAAATTATGTGCAAATCAAGTACTAGAAAAATTTAATGGACAAGTACCAAATAATATGGAAGATTTAATGAGTTTAGCAGGTGTTGGTAGAAAAACCGCTAATGTTGTATTACTAGAAGTGTTTGGAATTGCAGAAGGCGTTGCTGTTGATACCCATGCAAAACGAATTTCTAATTTAGTTGGTTTATCTAATGAAAAAGAACCTGAAAAAATAGAACAAGATTTAATTAAGAGTTTTCCAAAAGAATATTTGAAAGATATCAATCATTTATTTGTTTGGCATGGTAGAAATACTTGTATTGCCAGAAATCCAAAATGTGATGTTTGTACTATTAAAGAATATTGTAAACATTATAAAAAAGTACACAATAAAAAATAGACATTTAATGTCTCATTGTTTTAATAAGTCTTTTATATTTTCAAAAGAGGGAATCTGAAACCATCAGATTCCCTCTTTACCTAGTTTAATCTAGTTTTGTGTGTTAGGCTGAAAATTATAGCTATGCTCTAATAATTCCTCCTGCTCCTGACTTTATTATTCTTTCAGCAGGTGATACTGTCCCTTCTTCCTCCTCGCAATCATGTTCATGGCAACAGCAGCTACCTTCACAACAGCAATTGCCATCGGAACCACAATTACAATCACTGTTTATCGTTTGAAATATTTCTTCGAGTTCCTCAGGAATTTTATCTCCTTTTATCCACTGCTCCGGAACATTTCTATTGGGACAATATCCCCAATAGTCTCCATTCTCATCCATAGCGAGATCTTCCAGTTCAATTGCATGAATCTGACCACATTTTTTACACCAAAACAGCATCCGCATATTTTTACATGTTGCCGTTGTCCGATTCAACCATTTTAATCCATGCTCTTTAGTGATTTTCCAACAGGACACTTTATCTCCTAATGATTCTACAACTTCTTTGAATTTTTCCATTTTTAATTCCTCACTTTTACAAATTCTTGTTATAGTTGCCTACACACTTAAATTCAAGCCTTCTAGGTGTATATAGTATATTATGATTTATGTAAATTGTCAATTTTTATTTTTTTATTTTCATTCATATAAATCTTCTTTTTATTTTAAAACCTATATATTTTTCTGTATATTTATTCATCTTTCTTCCATACTAGTATGTAGAGGTGATTTTTTGACAAATATTAATTGTTCACTAAATTGTATTTATCAAAAAGATGGTAAATGTTCCTACTCTAGTATCACACCTACCATTTTTTCAACAACAAGTGAATGTACTTACTTTGTTGATAAATCAGAAAAAAATAACTGTAAAATGTCACATATGGATTAAATCCATATGTGACATTTATCTTTTTCAACGATTGTAAAATATTTTCTTTATTTTATCAAATATTCTTCTAATAAAATTCTTCTCTTGACAATCTAAATTTGCTATTTCTTGTATATCTGAATTTTTCTTAATCTGTTTACTATTAAATATATCATCATCATTATATGTTTTCTTTTTATATTCTTCTAGCTCTTTATACTTATCAAGCTTTATTCTATCAATTTCTTTCCTTTGTTCTTCATTTAACCAATACTTATAATTTAGCCAACATAAAAAATCAATGGTCTCTTGACTAACATTTTCTTCGTTAAAAATATCATCTTTATCAATTCTGGTTTGAAAACTTGTATTTCTTTGTTCCTTTATTCTGTTTAAAATTGCTTCTGGAATTTTCATAACTGTAAGTTTATCCATATAACTTAATATTTCATATACTTCCTTATATGTATTACTAGAAATCATTTCCTTTTTACCTTTCTTTTTTATTTATCTACCTGCTTATCTGGTACTTCTAATTCTCTTTGATCAAATCTTAATACACCTTCAGCTATTCTTTCTTCACTATAAGGAAGATGTTTAGGTCTATTGTCACTTGATTGTGTCTGAAATCTATTATAATCATAATATCTTGGATTAAAAATAATCGCTTTATTTTCTTTATCAACATATCCCACTATATATTTAGAATCAACTATGTAGTGTGGTTCACCAGTTAATCCTTGAAGTCCTGAAGGTGAAAAATGTATATTTTTCCCTTTTTCTAACGGCTTAACTATTTTTTCTTTTCTATTATCTTTGCAAGGTTCATCAATTATGACAATAGCAGAACTTCCAATCTCTCCCGCAAAACCTCGACTATATAATATGACGTCATCCATACTAAATTCTTGATAAGCTGTCGTTGATAAAGATTCTCTCATCATCCCTAAACCTTCGCTCATAATCATATCAGCACTTTTTAAATCCTGTGTTCCATGAAAATAGTATGTATGTGATTTTAGGTCATGTTCCATAATCTTTTTAAAATCTTGAAGAAATTTAGGATTACTGTAAAATTCCTGTAATTTCGTTTTTGAATATAATTCTCTTAAAAATTTTCCAGCTTCAATCCCATTGGTTTTACACTTGATAATTTCTGGGTAAGTATTTATATATTGTATAAATGATATCAATTCTTCGTCTGTTACCTCAGGTGTCGCTGTTATGATTGGTCTACCTTGTTCTCCATTTTCCTTTTCATCATTCCAAAACATTACTTCATTATTTTCTTTTTTACTTTCCCATTCTTTCTCTAGTGCTTCCCAACCTATATCTGATTCATTGATAAATTCTCCCTCATCGTTCTTAGTTGCATTTTCAAATCCACTCTCCCAATCGGCTAAATCTATGTCTAAGTCGTCCCAATCCTCTAGAGTAGCCTCATCATCAATATCTGATTCTTGTTCATGAATTTCTGGATCTTTTACTTCTTCTGAATTTGAACTGAATACATCCCAATCATCCACACCTTCGTTCTCTTCTGATATTTCATTCTCTAATAAATTTATTTTACTAGACAATGCTGGAATGTAGTTAGTCATAAAGTTTCTAAATGAATCATTCATTCCTCCAATTCCGTTGACACCATTAAAATACAGTAGAAATTTTTCTAATTCAGAAGATGTCTTTCCCTTTGTTTTTTCTTTTAAATATTTTTCTAAATTAGTATAATCTTTATAAGATAAAACATCAAAATCATCTAATTCAGTTGGAACTTCTATAATTTGTTTTAATAATTCATCTATATCAAGAGCTATATCATCCTGAATTACAAGATTTCTTTTTTTAGCAGCTTCTAATAATATTCTTCTGATATATCCATATGTTATTTTAACTACATCACTATTAGAACTATATGATTCTAATATTCCTCGCTCAATACGGTCAGAAGCTGAAAGCCCATACTCTCCAAACCATTCCTTTAAATCATCCTCAACTTTAAATATCTTTTTTTCTTCATCGGTTAGTTCCATAATATCCCCTCTCCTAATTATTCTCAATATTCAATTAATTAAGTCAATAACATTATAGCATATTTGCAATGAAAATTCTTGATTTTATACGCAATTTGTTAAAAAAATGGAAAAATTATTGACATCAATCTTTTTTGATGATATGTTAAATTTATCATTTATTATGATTTAAATGATGCTACATATAATAAGATGCTTAGATAAGATATCAAATTATTTTCAAAATCGAAATTTAAACTTTAAAAGGAGGATATTATGTTGAAAAAGAAAATAAAAATTATTTCTTTAATTGCTTTATTAGTTATCTCTTTATTTGTACCTATTGTAAATGCTGAAAATGAAACTAGTGAAAACGAAGCTGTTCCTATTAGTGAAACACAAGAAACAATCACTATAGAAGAAGGAGATAAATACCTATTTCAAGATAGTGTAACCATTGATAATCCAGTTGATGGAAATTTGTTCATTATGGCAAATACAGTTACAATTAATTCTCAAGTTGGTGGAGATGCTTTTATAGTTGCTAATACCATTAATATTGAAGAAAACGGATATATTTTAAGTAACTTATTTGCATGTGCTAATACCATTCATGTAAAAGGTGTTGCTTACAATATCTATTCTGTTGGTGATACATTAACCATTGATGGTTTTGTATATAGAGATGTTCGAAGTGTATGTAATACACTTAACATTAACAGTATGATTGGAAGAGATGTTTTTGCCAACTGTTCTTCTATCAATTTTAAGGAAAAACCAAATACAGAAAATACACCTAGTATCGCATCTTATGGAAGTATTCAAGGAGATTTAAATTATTCTTCTGATGAAGAAATTGCTATTCCTGAAGATTCTGTAGCTGGAGAAACACATTTTTCTCAATTACAAAATAATACATTTGATATTTCAAATTATATATATTCTTTAGGTGCTTTACTAGTATCTGCAATTATTATATGGTTACTTGGATTATGGATTTCTCCAAAACTATTACATAATACAAATCATTCTATAACATTAAGAAAAGCTTTACAAATTATAGGGTTAGGAATCATTGTTCCAATTGTTATCACTTTATTATCTGTCATCATCTTACTAATTCCTATCACTAGTCAACTTACAATATTATTACTTTGTATATTAGCAATTCTTTTCTTTATCAGTACATCTGTTGCAATTATTAATATAAATACAATAATTTGCAATAAATTAAAAATTACACAAAATTTATATAAATTAGGATTTTTAATTGTTACAACTATTGTATTCTGGCTATTAACTTTAATTCCTTATGTAGGTATAGTTATCTCATTAATTGCAATCATATGGGGAATTGGTAGTGCTTCATATAGTATTTTAATAAAAGAAAAATCTGATGAAAAAAATTCAGACTCTAACAAAAAAGTTTCAGACTCTGAAGAAAAACAAGAAAAAATTGAAGCTAAACCTGAAAAAGAAAATACTTCTGATAAAACAAAAAAAGATGATAAATCTGATAAAACTAAAAAAGTAAAGAAAGAAGATAAATCTAATAAAACTGAAAAAGCAAAAAAAGAAACTAAAAAGACAGACAAAGATCATAAAAACAAAAACAAAGATAAAGATAAGGATAAAAATTCTGAGAAGAAAAAGAATAAATAATATAAATTAAAAACCAGTATTTATAAAAATACTGGTTTTTTTGTTTAGATATATATGCTTATGATTCCTTTTTTAATTCATCAATAATCACTTTATAATCTACCGCATTTAGAATTGCTGTTCCTGCAACTAAGATATTGGCACCTGCTTTCTTTACTTCTGGAGCTGTTCTTAAGTTAATTCCACCATCTACTTCTATGTCTACTTCTAAATGATTGTCATCAATATATTTTTTTAATGTTCTCACTTTTTCTGTCATTTCACTTAAATAGCTTTGTCCACCTTTTCCTGGTTCTACTGTCATCACTAAACACATATGAATATATGGTAAATATTTATATACCTCTTCGATTTTTGTATTTGGTTTTACAGATATTCCTACTTTACAGTTGTTTTGTTTTATATAGTTTATTGTTTCTAGTACTTCTTGCTCATCTTTACATGCTTCTAAATGAAATGTTATGATATTTGGTTCTACTGCACTAAAATCATCTACCGCTTTTTTGATATCATTTACCATTAAATGAACGTCTAATGGTGCATTGGATATTCTTCTAATATAAGAAGCATATTCTAACATAGTTTGATATGTATTTTTTTCTACAAACTCACCATCCATAACATCTATGTGAAAATAATCTGTCTTAGATGCTTCTAACGCAAAAAATGTTTTTGACTCCTCTCCTTTTTTTACTGAAAGAATTGATGTTGAAACTTCTACCATTTTCTTTCCTCCTTTTCTTTTAATTCTTGATATATTTTGCAAAATCTTTCATATCTTGCTTTATCAATCTCTCCATTTTCAACCGCTTTTTTGATTCCACAATTTTCTTCTTTTATATGTGTACAACCGATAAATTCACAATTTTCTTCATATTGTTTAAATTCTTTAAAATAACGAAACAATTCTTTACTTTCTATTTCTGATATATCAAAAGTTGAAAATCCTGGCGTATCTGCTATATAGGTATTCTCATCTATTTCATATAATTTAATAGCTGTTGTTGTATTTTTTCCTCTTTTATTTTTCTTACTAATTTCTCCTTCTTGTGTGACATCTCTATCAAATATACCATTAATTAATGTAGACTTTCCAACTCCGGAATTTCCTGAAAATGCATTCACATTATTTTTTAATAATTCTTTTAATGTATCAATTCCTTTCCTTTGTTTGGCATCTGTTAATATAACTGTATATCCTATTTTACTGTATATCTGTTTTATCCTTCTAAACTCTTCTTTCTGATCCAAATCTGTTTTATTTAATACAATAATGGCATTTACGCCTACATATTCTGCAAAAGCTAATTGTTTATCTAGCATTAATAAATCTGGTTTGGGATCTTTACTGGAAACCACAAATATAATTTGTGTGATATTCGCAAGTTTTGGCCTTTTTATATATACTTTTCTTTCATAAATTTTCTCAATAACTGCTTTCTTTTCTTTTTCGTCTGTAACTGTTATATCTACTATATCTCCAACAACAGGTGTTATCTCTTCCTTCTTAAATTTTCCCCTTGCTGTTGTTTCATAGATTTCGTTTTCTACCTTTACTTGATATAGGTTTGATATATTTTCTACAATTAATCCTTGCATATTCCCTCCGTTTCATCCATAAATTGTCCATTGGGGACGTGTCTTTTTGGACATTTTCTTCTTCTATTATATATGAAAAAAGTTCAATTAGCAATTACTAATTGAACTTTTTGTTATTAACTAAAACTTACCGTTGAAGTATTATCTAAATTAATTGTTTGGGTTCTCGTCCAATTGCCACCATTTGTATCTGTGATTACTAAAGTTAGTCTTACTGAACCCTTTCCACTTATTTCTGTTGTTTTATTGGTTGTATTTTTATCTACTCCTGAATCTGTATAAACTGTGCTATCATCAACTCTTAATTCTATTTTTACATTTTTTACAACAGTTGTTCCTTCTGCTCCTTCTGAATTTTCTTCATAACCACCTGTAATTGATTTTACATTAATTGTTACACTTGCTTTTTTATCCTCAGCCACTTTATTTACTGTTAATGTAACAGTTGTTCCTTCATCTACTGTTGTTCCTGCAGATACACTTTGTGCTGTTACTTTTCCATCATTAGAAGTTGCTTCTACATAATTTACATTAACTTTTAACCCTTGACCTTCTAATGTTGATTTTGCATTTGCTTCTGTTTGCCCTACTACATTTTGAACAGTAACTTGTTTGATTCCTGTTCCAGTACTTACATGAATTTTAATTGTATCTCCTGCATATGCTTCTGAATCAGCTTCTACTTCTTGAGAAATAACATATCCCTCTTCTACTGTTCTACTTGTTTCTTCTACGATATCAGCCTTTAAGTTTGCTTCTTCTAAAGCATCTACTGCTTCTTCTTTAGTCATTCCTACAACCTTTGGTACCGTTGTTTTTTCTTGTCCTTTACTGATTACTACTTTTACAGTACTTCCTTCTTTTACATTATAGTCTGCAATATACGTAGGATCTTGAGAGATAACATATCCTTCAGGAACATCTTTATTATATTCTTCACTAGATACTTCAAATACCAGTTTTAAATCTTCCACTGTTTTTTGTGCTTCTTCTTTGGACATTCCCACTACATCTGGAAGTTCTACTTCTGCTGGATTCGTAATATTTAAGAATGCTAAAGTTCCACCTAAACTAATAGCAAATAATAATATCAATCCTATAAATGCACTTAATACTTTATGTCTTTTAATAAATGCTATAAATTTATTATCTTTCTTACCACTTCTTTTATTATTATCCTCTTCTACATTTCCATATAAATCTGTATTAATTTTCTGTGTTTTTGCTGTTGCATCATAATCTCTATCATCAACAAAATCACCATTTGGATTTTTTAATGCTTGCCTTAAATCAGCTAACATATCTGTTGCAGATTGATATCTTAGAGTCGTATCTTTTTTCAATGCTTTCATAATAATTCTATTAACTGCTGATGGTAAATTTGGATTTAATTCTATTGGTTCTTCTGGTTCTTCTTGCAT